>JBAYPC010000298.1:0-4124 GCA_041677905.1 Alkalispirochaeta sp.
TAGCCCAGCAGTCGGAAGGCCTCGCTGAGGCGAGTAACGTCATAAAGGCCATAGCCGCCCAGACCAACCTCCTGGCGATGAACGCAGCAATTGAGGCCGCCCACGCCGGTGAGTACGGTAAAGGATTCGCCGTCGTCGCCGCCGAGATCAGAAACCTCGCAGAAAATGCCGGTTCCCAGGCCGGAGTCATCTCAAAAGTGCTGAAAAAAGTAAAAGACTCAATCGACGGCGTCGCCGGTGCCCTGGTTACCACGGAAGGACGCTTTGAAACGATGTACCAACTGAGCCGAACCGTAGCCGAACAGGAGTCGGTCATCATGAGCGCCATGGACGAACAGCGCGCCGGAAGTGCCCAGGTTCTTGAGGCGCTGAGCGAAATGAAAGACATCTCCGTGCGAGTGCGGAACGCGTCCCAGCAGATGACCACCGGCAGTTCGGAAGTGCTCAATGAAGTACAGCGCCTGGCCCAGATCAGCGAAGAGATTTCCCACAGCATCACCGAAATGGCCGTAGGCACAAAACAGCTCAACAACACCGTGGAGCACGTCGCCGAACTTGCCCGGGGGAACAGCCGGAGCATCTCCGTGTTGGCCGACGAAATGGCCCGCTTCAAAGTCGACACCGATGATACCGATGACACCGATCTGTCGGAAGAGGACCAGGAACAGCAGAAAATCAATCCTTAATTTGAACCATCCGGTTCCGCGCAGTTTTGCACAGTTCACCCCGGGGCCACCCGAATCGGGGGGGGCGCCGCCCCCGGCTCCCTACAGCCCCGCCGCTTCCTCCGTTTCCGGTGACCACCGCCCCTCCTGCATAAAAGGGAACTCCCGGCCCTCGGCGGTAACCGCAGTTATGGTGAGTTCCCGGGAGCCCACCGTAAAGTCGGCGTGCTGGTTGCTCTGGTTCAGCCCGGCGGCCATACGCGCCGCCCGGTCCATCTCTCCACCGCCGGCAATACAATTGGCATAGGCGGCGCCAAAGGCGAGGTGGCATCCGGCGTTCTCGTCGTAGAGACCGTCGTAAAAGGTGGTGCCCAGCCGGGCGATCGGTGCGTCTTCCGAGACAAAAGCTATCTCACCCAGATAGCGGGCCGCCTCATCCAGATCGAGTTCCTGTTCCAGCACATCCCGATCGCCCTCACACGACGCCTCCACAATGCGCCCGTCTCGAATAACGAAGTCTACTTTACCCACATTGGTACCGCTCAGTACAAGGGGCCGGGTAGACCGGACCGTTCCGTTGACCTTCAGCCGATGCGGTGCGCAGAAGACCTCGTCGGTCGGAATATTGGCGATAAACGACACACCCCCGGCGGACCGTCCCTCAGTTCCGATCCACGTCTGCCCGTCGGGCATCGTAATCTCAAGGTCCGTTCCCGGTGCGGAATAGATAAACCGGTGAAAGGCCCGTTCCGTCAGCCAGGCGGCGAGGCGCGTCAGCCGGTTTGAGTGGTCGGTCCACGCCTCTACCGGATCGGCCGCGTTCAGGCGGCAGGCGGCGGCAACCGCGTCGTACAACCTCTCCAGAGCGGCCGCCGCCGAAAGGTCCGGGAATACCCGGGCCGCCCAGACCGGGTTGGGAACGCTGATGACACACCACGGAAAGTAGTCCTTCATCTGCAGTTCCCTGATATCCCGGGACGCCTCCGCCAGGGCCGAAATCACCGCACCCTTCCGGCGTGGGTCCACACCGCTCAGGCCCATTGGATCATCGCCCAGTATGGCAAGAGAAGCACCTCCGTCCCCGGCCACCCGCAGACGCTCGGCCAACGCCCCCGGCGGTACGTAGGTCAGGGAATCTGCTGGAGCGTCTTCAATTCTGGCCCGGGACACCTCCTGGTGCCGGTACTCCACATGGACGTAGCGGGCACCGATCCGGTACGCCTCCCTGGCCACAAACGGGACAAACTCGGCCGTCTCAATGGGGGCCCGAACGTACAGTTCCTGCCCGGGCTGAATGTTCAGACCGACCCGGGTAACAACCTTGGCGTATTGTTCAAAGAAGTTCATTTGGTTCATAAGCCCATTATAGCGTATAACCGATTGACTTTTTAGAGTGATTGTCCGACCATGAAGGGCCGTATCAAACGGAATGTCCTATGATCTGCAGGCTGGTCTCCAGTTTGCGGTCAAAATTTTTACAGAAGGAGTTCTCATGAACAAGGTTTTTTTCAAGACTCTGGTTGTGACCATCATCATGGTTGTTGCCATTGGTGCCGTGTTCGCCGGGGGCGAACAGGAAACGAGTACAGATGTCCGGATGGCCGCTATTTTCCCCGGGTCCATCCAGGATGCAGACTACAACATGCTGGGGTACGTTGGTCTCCAAGAGGTGGGTAACCACTTCGGAATCGAAGTTGCCTACAGCGAAAAAGTGGCCGTTCCCGACGCCGAGCGGGTGCTGCGAGAGTACGCGGAAGCGGGATTTGACATCATCTGGGCTCACGGGAACCAGTTTAACGGTGCGGCCGTAAAAGTCGGTCCCGACTATCCCAACCAGACCTTCATCCTCGAGGTCGACGACAAGCCTGCCGAACTTCTGGACAATTTCTGGTATCTTGAGCGGAACTACTACACCGGGTTCTACGTCCTCGGTCATCTGGCCGGACTCAAGACGGAGACCGGTGTTATCGGGTACGTCGGCGGGCTTGAGCTACCCTTCCTGCGCAACGAAATCAACGCAGTCAACCAGGCGCTCACCGATATGAACAGTGACGCCCGACTTGAATACGTTTTTGTCGGTGACTTCAACGATCCGGTAAAAGCGCGGCAGGCTGCAGAAGGACTCATTGCCCAGCGTGCCGACGTGATCATCAGTGCGGTAAACGCCGGTAACTTCGGTCTGTACACCGCCATCAAGGAAGCCAAGCGTCCCGTGTATATCACGACGACCTACACCGACAAGTACGACCAGGCGCCGGAAAACTACATGACCTCGGAGATCTTCAACTACACGATCCCCATGCGTGACACGGTTCAGGCAGTTCTCGACGGTGTAAAAGGCGGTTTCCGTCTCATGGAGTACGGCCAGGGAAAACCGCGTTACACTCAGCTGCCGATTAGAAACGTCTCGGATGAGATAAACAAAAAGGTGACTGAGATTTCCCGGAAAGTAGAAAACGGTGAGATTACCGTCATCAAGAAGCTTGACGCGATAATCCCCCGTTAAACGGGACAGACGTTAAAAAAACACGTTTCAGGCCGGGTCGCAGCAGACCCGGCCGACTTGTAAGGAGCATATACCTTGACACCAACTCCACTGGTTGAACTACGGAACGTCCGGAAGGCGTTCGGGAGCGTAGTGGCCCTTGATCAGGTAAATTTTTCTGTAAGTCCCGGCGAGATTCGCGGTCTTCTGGGCGAAAACGGTGCCGGAAAATCATCGCTGATGAAGGTCCTCTACGGACTGTACGCTCCCGATGAAGGCGAAATTTTCATTGACGGGCAGCGCGCCGACATCACGTCTCCCTTCGACTCAATTACAAAGGGTATCGGAATGGTTCACCAGAGTTCGACTCTGGTACCGGAATTTACCGCTCTTGAGAACATCATGATGTGTACCGAAGGTTCCCCGTGGAATCTCCCCAGGGCGGCGGTGTCCAAGCGGATCGGTGAGCTGTCCGAGGAGTTCGGCCTTTCCTTCCCGGTTGATACCAAAACGGTTCACCTCTCGGCCGGCGTAAAACAGAAGATCGAGATTATCCGTGCCCTTTACCGGGGCGTGAAGCTCCTGATTCTGGATGAGCCGACGACCTCCCTGGTAGAGAGCGAGTTTCGGCAGTTGTTGAAATCTCTGCAGGCATTGGTTGCCCAGGGCGTGACCGTGATCTTTATCACCCACAAGATGCGGGAGGTGATGGAATCGTGCCACTCGGTAACAGTTATGCGCAAGGGGAAGATCCAGAGTTCACTCTCCAAGGAAGAGATGAGCAAAGAACAGCTGGTGAAGCTGATGTTTATGGAGCAGGATATCGAGGTGACCGAAAGCGCCCTTCCGAAGGTGGCGATAGAGCCGCGGAAACGGGGAGACAAGCCGGTTCTGAGCCTGCAGTCGGTCTCTACTCAGGCGGGTGAATCGGGAATAGGTTTGGATAACGTCACCCTGGAGGTCTACGGCGGAGA
>JBAYPC010000299.1:0-4086 GCA_041677905.1 Alkalispirochaeta sp.
GGCCTTCGGGTGTACGCGGTACATGCGGCGGCGAAAACGGAGTTCAATATCCATCAACAGACGGCGCTGCAGATAACACCCCATATTGTGATAGACGATGGAGGCGATCTGGTACACCATCTCCATGAAGCGTCGGCAGGGTATGCCGGTGAGGTCATTGGGGCGTGTGAGGAGACGACTGCGGGGGTGCTGCGGAACAGGGCGCGGCAGGCGGCGGGGAAGCTGAAGTTTCCCGTTATCGCGGTGAACGACGCGTACATGAAGCACCTCTTTGACAACCGCTACGGCACCGGCCAGAGCACGATGGACGCCATCATGCGGACGACGAACTTGCTGGTGACGGGTACCACCGTTGTGGTCATTGGATACGGTTGGTGCGGGCGCGGAATTGCAGCGCGGGCAGACGGTATGGGTGCCCGGGTGATCGTCTGTGAAGTGGATGAGATCAAGGCGCTGGAGGCGGCTATGGACGGCTATGCGGTTATGCCTATGGCCGAGGCCGCGGACAAGGGCGACTACTTCATCAGCACCACCGGTGTGAAAAACGTCATTACCCGGGACCACATGCACTCCATGAAAGACGGGGTTGTCCTTGCCAACGCGGGCCATTTCTACGACGAGATCGACCTGGACGGCCTTGCTGCCGCTGCCACAGAAAAAGTGGAAGTACGGGAGAACCTGACCGGGTACCGGCTTGGCGACGGAAGCGGCGACGGACGCTGGATCAACGTCATCGCCGACGGGAAAATCGTCAATATTTCGGCTGCGGACGGACATCCCGCGGAGATCATGGATACCAGTTTTGCCATTCAGGCACTGAGTGCGGAGTACCTGGTACGCCGACACGCCTCCGCGGCTAATGCACCTGCGCCGTCCAGCCCGGCTACCGCGCCCAGCCCGGCCGCGCCGCTGCCCCCGGAAGTCTTGCCCGTTCCGGTGGAAATAGACTACTCCGTTGCCCGGCTGCGCCTGCAGGCCATGGGTATCAGTCACGACCATCTCACGGCAGAGCAGAAAGCGTATCTAAAAGACTTCTCCAAGTAGGACGCACGACGCGCGCCCGGCCGGGGACGAGATCGGAGTGGGCCGCCGCTGGGCCGGCCCCGCGGGTCTGGCCCCGGCCCCAACCTTACAAAACTGTAATTTTTCAGTAAGATTCCCGTAATTCTCAGTGGATATTTCTCGGAGTTAACCATGGTACACTTTGAAAACGTCACAAAAGACTTCGGCGACCTTCACGCACTCAACGACGTGACCTTCACCATCCCCGCCGGCGGCATCGTGGGACTCCTCGGTCCAAACGGTGCCGGAAAGACGACCACCATGCGCATCATGACCGGCTTTCTGGAACCCACCTCCGGGACCGTCACCATCGCAGGCCAACCCTTCACCCCCGATACAACCCCACTCAAACGGCACATCGGCTACCTCCCCGAATCGGCCCCCTCCTACGGCGACATGCTCGCCTGGGACTACCTCGCCTACGAAGCACGCCTCCACGGCATCGACCCTACCCAGCGCATACCCCAGGTCATTCGCGACGTCGGCCTCTCGGACCACGCCCACAAACCGATCAGAGAACTCTCCAAAGGCTACCGCCAGCGCGTCGGCCTCGCCCACACCCTCATCCACGATCCGGACCTCCTCGTCCTGGATGAACCCACCAGCGGCCTCGACCCCAACCAGATCGTCGAAGTCCGCGCCCTCATCCGCCGCATCGCCCGGACCAAAACCGTCATCCTCTCCACCCACATCATGCAGGAAGTAGAGGCCCTCTGCGACCGCGTCATCGTTATCCACGACGGCACCATACGCTACGACGGTTCCATCGCATCCTTCTCCGGTACAGGCCAACGAATCCGAATCATATTTTCTTATGTTGAACCAAAGGTTCTGCAGGAGCATCTCTCCCGTCTGCCCGGCGTAAGCACGGTTCGGATAGAGACCACCCCGGAGGACAACCTCATCGCATGCACCGTCGAGGCCGACGGCGCCGACAGCACCGATGGCCGGGAGGACCTGCGCCCACATATCTTCCGCCTGGCGGTAGAGCAGGGCCTCACCCTCTATGAAATGGTCCGGGAGCAGACCTCCATGGAAGACATGTTTCACCAACTCACCCGGGAGACCACCCATGCCTGACCAAACAACGCGGGACAAAACACCGCAGCTGACCGCCACCCTGGCCCTTACCCGGCGCGAGCTGGCCGGCTATTTTCAGACCCCCGTCGCCTACGTGGTGGGCGCCGTCTTTCTCGCCGTCACCTCAACCCTCTTCTTCTCCGTCTTTTTCCTCTTCGAGCGGGCCGAACTCCGCCAGTTCTTTGGCCTCCTGCCGGTTCTCCTGGCCCTTCTCATGCCGGCCCTGGCCATGCGCCTGGTGGCGGAAGAGCGCCGTCGGGGCACCTGGGAAATCCTGGCAACCCTGCCGGTCAGCAATACCCAGATCATCACCGCCAAGTTCACCGCCCTCTGGCTGACGGGACTCTTCCTTCTGGCACCGACCCTCGTCCTTGCCCTCACGGTGGGACGCTTCGGCCCTATTGATCCGGGCCCCGTCGTCGGCGGCTACCTGGGAGCGGCCCTTCTCGTTGCCGTCTACGGCGCGGCAGGCCTCTTTGCCTCCTCAGTTGCACGGAACGAGACGGTGGCCCTCATCATCGGCCTGGTAATCACCCTGTTTCTCGCCCTCCTGGACGGCCTGATCGTCCTCGTCCCCGCGAAAGCGGTCTCACTGGTCCAGTTCTTCGGAACGGGCTACCACTTCACCGGCTTTACCCGGGGCGTCGTGGACACCCGGTCGGTGGTCTATCTGGTAAGTGCAACCCTCTTCTTTCTGGTTCTCACCCATCAGCAACTGCAGCGCACACGGTAGGAGACAGACGTGACCAAACCTACACACACATCTACATCCGGCAAGCAAACCCTGAAACGAACGGACCTTACCCGGCACACCGTGGCCCGCCGAACCGTGGCGGCCGTCACCCTCGTCCTCATCATCGCCATACTCGTGCTGGTCAACCTGGTGTCGGGAAACTCCTTTGGCAAGTTCGACCTTACCCGCTCCGGCGCATACAGCCTCTCCCGGGTCACCACCGAGACCCTCGCCCGCCTGGAAGACCCCCTGCGGGTCCAGGTCTTCTACACAGACGATCTGCCGGCACCCTACAACGGCGTCCGGCAGTACCTGACCGACCTCCTCCGGGAGTACGACGCCGCAGAGGACCAGTACTTCTCCTGGGAGGCCGTTGATGTTTCCACCCCGGAAGGACGCCGACAGGCCCAGCAGTACGGGCTGGAACAGATCCAGATTCAGGAAGTCCGGTCCGACCAGTTCCAGTCCCGAACCGCCTACATGGCCGCCGTCGTCCTCTACGGGAACATCGTGGAGCGGGCCGACCGACTCACCACCACCGCCGGCCTGGAGTACCGCCTCACCACCGCCATCTCCTCGGCGGTCACCCAGGTCGACGCCCTTTCCGGTACCACCGAGCCGGTGGTCATGGAAGTCCTCGCCTCACCATCTCTGGCAGAGCTGAACATCCAGGGCTTCCCCGAGCTGGAAACCCAGTTGGCGGCGATCCACGAGCGGATCAACAGCGACAACTACGGCAAGATAACCTACGCCTTCAGCGCTCCCGCAACGGCAGTAGAGATACAGGACGCCGCCGAAGCGTTCGGCGCCCGGCCCCTCCGGTGGGAAGCCCAGGACGGCACCACCAGAGAAGGACTCCTTGAGATCGTGCTGCACACAGGGGACCGGGTAAAACGCATACCCCTGGAAGTCTACTCCCAGCTCTTCGGCGGCTACCGCCTGGCCGACGCCTCGGAGATAGAAGAGACGGTCCGGGAAGAACTGCGGGGCCTTGTCACCGCCAATCCACGGATCGCATACGCCCTGGGCCACGGTGAAAAGGCGCTTCAGGACTACCAGCAGGGAGCGGGACCCTTTACCGCCCTCGTCGGAGAGCGGTACGAGCTGCTGCCGGTCCGCCCTGGCGAAGAACCAATCCCGGCGGGAGTGGATGTCCTCGTGATAAACGGCCCCACCGAAGAGTACACACCGCAGGCGCTCTACCGGATAGA
>JBAYPC010000300.1:0-4065 GCA_041677905.1 Alkalispirochaeta sp.
CGACCCCACCGACCCCAACAGCCCCAACGGCCAACACACACCCCGTTTTCTCACCTCCACACCACCGGAACTGGACCGTCTGCGCCTGCCCCACCACCTCTTTTCAGACAAGGACATCCAAAACCGCTTCATGTACCTTGAAGCAAGCCGGGGCTGCCCCTTCCGCTGCCAGTTCTGCCTCTCCAGCCTTGACAGGACCATCCGGCACGCCCCGCTGGAACAGCTCTTTGACATGGCCGACCACCTGATTTCCCGGGGAGCCCGACGGTTTAAGTTCATAGACCGCACCTTCAACCTGGACTATCAACGAGCATCGACGATCCTGGAGTTCTGGCTCGCCCGACTGGGCACGAACACGCCGGACATGTCCAACATATCCCTCCAGTTTGAAACAGTACCCGACCGCTTCCCCCCGGACCTGCGAAAACTGATACGCCGCTTTCCGCCGGACACCCTGCGCCTGGAAGTGGGCGTACAGACCTTCAACCCCCAAGTTGCCGCCGCCATCGACCGCCGGGCCGACCCGGTCAAGACCGAAGAGACCCTCGCCTTCCTCTCAGCCCACACCAACGCCGTCGTCCACGCCGACCTCATCGTCGGCCTCCCCGGAGAGACCCTGGAGAGCTTCGCCACCGGCTTTGACCGACTCTACCGATTTCGCCCCCAGGAAGTACAAGTCGGCGTACTCAAACGCCTCCACGGCGCCCCCATCGCCGTCCACGACCCCTATATGCACTACAACCCCGACCCACCCTACGACATCATCGCCACCGACGCCCTCTCCGCCCCGGACGTAGAACGCCTCAAACGATTTGCCCGCTACTGGGAACTCGTCGTCAACCGCAACCGCTTCCCCCACCGAGTCACATCACTCCTGACCCCACCACCTCCAGCTCCCCCGACCTCACCATTCCACCGCTTCCTCGCATTCACCGACTTCGCCTGGCAGCGCTTCGGCCGCACCTGGGCCCTCACCCCCCAAGACCTTTCAGCCGCCCTGGACACCTTCCTCGCCATCCCGTTCAATCCATAAAATCCATATATTTCGAACTTACGTTCTGGGGAGCCCTACTCCCTGGACCGAGCGTGGCATACTTTCAGACTTGGAACATATCTCAGGGTACAATCGGTGAGGTGAGGTTCTGCCCTGATCACACAAATGGGACGAGCTCGTCCTCGATCAAAACACGAAACGCGGCGTCAATCCGTGACGAGTCGATGATATCGACAGAAAACGTGAGGTCTGACTCGGCCAACATGTGCTCAACGTCGCCGATGCGGCGGAGTGGGATCGGGTGAGAAGTATGGAGAAGGAGATCCAAGTCCGCGTATCTCGACGCGGTATCCCGCGCACGTGACCCGAAGACCGATACCGCATCTACCTCCGGCAGTTGTTTGAGCGCCGCAGCAATTATCTCTCGCTCCGTGTCACTCAAGTTCACCGGTTGCTCCGTATCGTTCCAGCCGAACAAACAGCTCTTGGGCGTCAGCGAGAAACTGTGGAGCGATGGCATACGTATCCATCGCGTAGGACTCTTGGTAGGCATGACTGGTCTTGTTGCGAGCCGTTCGGTATTCAAACCATCGAGCGGGATCGTCAATGAAATGTACCCGAGCGGCGTATCTGATCAGATCACGGAACCCAAGTGTATCAATCTCGTCTGATGCGACGGCACGATCGATTAATACTCTCCGGAGCGTCTTGTAGGAGAGCTCGTACGAAAACTCAAACGTCTGAATGACCGAATTGCGAAACTGCTCAAATAGCTCGGGATCACCGTCTTCTTCCCGCTGGGCATATCCAAGAGCACGGCTAAGCTGGTTTAATGCTGATTGAAGAAACGAAAGATCTACCATCACCTTTGATTATACTACAGAGACGATATTGCACAACGTATTGACGACACTCCACCGCCGTTGGAAGAGACGCTCCCGTTAGTGAAGGAATCGGTCTCGTTAAGCCGGTCCGTTTGTCGTCAACCGGTTTGTCGTCAATCAGTCACATCCCGCCGTATCACTGTAGGAATGGGGCGGAAACATAGCCTCGACTACTCCTAGAATATCTATAATCTGCCTGTCCGACAGACTGTAATAGACCTGTTTCCCCTGCCGCGTCTTGTTGACGTACCCTGCCATCCACATCATCTTGAGGTGCTGGCTTACATTGGGAAGATTCGAGTCGGTTATTTCCACCAACTCAGAGACAGTGAAAGTCATAGCCCGGAGTGCGCAAAGCAGGCGAAAACGGATCGGGTTGGCCATTGTGGAAAGCAGCTGCTGCACGTCGGTGCAGCGCTTGGCAGAGTAGTCGTCTTTAATTCCTTCAATGATCTCCCGCCGATCCTGATCAATCACATCCACTTTCCCGACGCCAGGTCTTCGGTAATAGCCGCAGCCGCACGCCGGCCTTCACCCATGGCAAGGATAACCGTGGCGGCACCCAGAACTATGTCCCCTCCGGCGTACACCCGGGCAAGGTTGGTCCGGTTTGCCTCATCCACCACGATATTACCCCACCTGTTTGTCCCCAGGTTGTCCGTAGTCTTCCTGATCAGCGGATTGGAGACGTTACCCAGTGCCGGGATCACCGTGTCCACATCCATATCAAAGTAGTCGTTTTCGATAGGTATGGGCCGGCGGCGCCCGGAATCATCGGGCTCACCAAGTTCATAGCGCTGACACTTCAGTGACCGAACCCGACCGTTTTCATCCCCCAGAATTTCAACGGGGTTGCTCAGAAAATGAAACCTGATCCCCTCTTCATCGGCGTGATCCACTTCTTCCACCCGGGCGGGCATCTCCTTTCGGGTTCGCCTGTAGATAACGTGCACCTCTTCGGCTCCCAGTCTCAGGGCCATCCGGGCGGCATCCATCGCCACGTTTCCCCCACCTAAAACGGCCACCACCCTGGAGTCGTAAATCGGCGTGTCCACGTGCTCCCGGTCATACGCCTTCATCAGGTTTGACCGGGTGAGGTACTCGTTTGCACTGAACACTCCCACCAGGTTTTCACCGGGAATCTCCATAAACCGGGGCAGACCTGCCCCACTGGCGATGAACAGCGCGTCAAAATGATCTTTTTCCAGCAGATCCTCAATAGTCCGGGTCCGCCCGATCAGAAAGTTCGTCCTGAATACAACCCCCATCTCTTTCAGGCCCGAGATTTCCTGCTCTACTATTTTTTTCGGTAGTCGAAACTCGGGAATCCCGTAGATCATGACGCCCCCGGGCTTGTGAAACGCTTCAAATATCTCCACGTGGTGTCCCGCTTTGCGCAAATCGGCCGCAGCGGTGAGGCCGGCCGGTCCCGAACCGATCACACCTACCTTAAACCCGCTTTCCGGGCCAACCTCCGGCACTTCCACCGCGCCGCTTTCCCGCTCCCGATCGGCCACGTACCGCTCGATCCGTCCGATTGCAACAGACTGCATCGGATCCCGGGCTGCTTTCCCGACAGTACACTCCAGCATGCACTGACTTTCCTGGGGACAGACCCGGCCACAGATCGCCGGCAGCAGGCTGGACTCCTTGATGACGTTGACCGATTCCTGAAACTCCCCCAGCGCCGCCAGCCGGACAAACCTTGGTATATCAATAGAGACGGGACATCCTTTTATACAGGGAGCGGTGGGACAGTTAAGACAACGCAACGCCTCTACCCGTACCTGGTCTTCGTTGTATCCCAGAGTAACCTCACCCTGGTTGCACGCCCGTACAACCGGATCCTGGGCGGGCATGGCCATTTGAGGTATCTGCCGCCGGTCTTTGTTCTTCAGAGTTCCGTCAAGTTCCCGGGGACCATACTCCTCCCACAGACGCTTTGCCTCTGTCGCCAGCTCCTCAGGTGTCTCGTGTGTGTCCATTGCATGGGTGTCCATTTCACTTGCCTCCAGTTTTCTGGGCCAGACCGATTCGGCACCCCTCCCGGGCGTGCTTTTCCTGATCCAGATAGGCGCGCTGCCGGGACATCATGTTGTCAAAGTCCACAAGGTGACCGTCAAACTCCGGTCCGTCGACACAGACAAATTTAGTCTCGCCGCCGACGGTAACGCGGCAGCCGCCGCA
>JBAYPC010000301.1:0-4059 GCA_041677905.1 Alkalispirochaeta sp.
GATCTGCCGGAGATGATCCGTCATTACGGTATCATGACACCCGGCGGTGTTACCGCCGGACGGGATATCCGCGACGGTTTCTGGCAGGTAGAACCGACCTACACATCGCCGTTTGAGGCATACGTCCCCATCCAGAACGGCTGCGACAAGTTCTGTACTTTCTGCGCCGTTCCATACACCCGGGGCCGGGAGGTCTCCCGTCCGTCCTCTGAAATCCTTGATGAGATTTCCGGACTGATCAATAAGGGATATCGGTCGATTACCCTGCTGGGACAAAATGTAAACAGTTACGGTCTGGACCGCCGAAGTAGCGAGATGAGTTTTTCTGCTCTTTTACATGAGGTGGGCGCGCTGACTTCCAGACATCCGGTCTGGATCTATTTTACATCACCCCATCCCCGGGACATGACCGACGACGTTCTGGAAGCAGTTGCAACGTACCCGACCCTGGCAAAGCAGATACATCTGCCGATTCAGAGCGGCGATGACAAAATCCTGATCCGCATGAATCGAAACTACCGCATTTCCGGGTACCGCGCCGTTGTGGAGAGCATCCGTGCAACACTGCCCGATGCCACGTTGTTCACTGATATCATTGTCGGTTTCAGCGGTGAAACGGAAGAGCAGTTCAACCGAACGGCCCAGGCGATGGAAGAATTTGCCTACGATATGGCCTATATCGCCATGTACTCTCCCCGGCCCGGTGCCGCCAGCGCCCGCTGGGCCGACGACGTGGACCAGGACGAGAAGAAAAAGCGCCTGCGCATACTGACGGAGATACTGCAGCGAACTGCGGGTGAACGGAACAACGCCATGATCGGACGGACTGTACCGGTTCTTATCGAGGGCCGGGACCGACAGGGATACCCTTCCGGACGGACCGAGGGCCGCGTACCTGTACGGATCGCCGAACCGGGACCTGAATTGCGCGACAAAGTCACACCGGGCCGGTTTGCAACTGTCCGGATTACCGATGCCCGCCCCCTTTCACTCTTTGGAGAAATTGCATCATGAACGGCACCGGCACATCGACTGCGAAGACTACTCCAACGGTGGCATTTGAGACGCTGGGGTGCAAGCTCAATCAGTATGAAACCGATTCTATTGCCACGACTCTGGAAAACCGGGGCTACCAGGTTGTACCGTTTCGAGCAGGCGCCGACGCGTACGTCGTCAACTCATGTACGGTGACCAACAAGGCCGACCGGAAAAGCCGAAACACCGTCTACCGAGCGCGGCGACTGGGGGGCAGACAGGCCGTGGTGGTTCTGACCGGCTGTTTCACTGAAAGCCGGCGACGGGATATCTCGGACAACGGCAGGGGCTCGTCTGGAAAACCTGCCCAGGATGCGGTGGCAAACCCCGACCGGGGCGCAACGTACATCGTTGACAACAGCCATAAAAACACCATTCCGGACCTGCTGGAGGCCCACTTCCGTGGTGAGATTCCCGAACCGGAAGCGCTCAAGCCGAGTGTTTTTGGTTTTTCAACACCCCGGCGTATCTTTCACACCCGAACCAATATCAAGGTCCAGGACGGATGCGACAACTTCTGCACGTTCTGCATTATCCCCTTTGTCCGGGGGCGCGCGGGAAGCCGACCGGTCGCCGACATCCTGACTGAAGCGTCTGAGGCTGTGGCAGGGGGCAGCCGAGAGCTGGTTTTAACGGGTGTAAACATGAGCCGGTACCGCGCCGACGACGGTGTTGATTTTGTCTCCATGGTGGAACAGATCCTCGCACTTCCCGGGGAATTCCGTCTGCGTATCTCATCTCTGGAACCGGACGGACTCGACCGGCGATTTACAGAACTCTTCCGGCACCCAAAGATGTGCCCTCATCTGCACCTGTGCGCTCAGAGCGGCAGCGATCGAATACTCCTCGCGATGCGTCGTATGTACACCACCCGGCAGTTCAGACATGTTGCCGCTGAACTACGGGAGATAGACCCTCAGTTCAATATAACGACCGACATAATCGTCGGGTTTCCCGGAGAATCTGAAGAGGATATGGCCCATACTCTGTCCTTTATCGGCGAACTGAACTTTGGACACGTCCACACCTTCCCATTTTCCGTACGGAACGGTACCAAGGCCGCCAGAATGGACAACCAGATACCCCATCAGATTACCAACGCACGGGCCGAGACGGTGCGTACCACCGCCGAAAGCGAAAAGAGGCGATATCGGTCCACACTGGTAGACCGGCCCCAGCGGGTCCTTACAGAAAAAGTGGAACGCCGGGCCGACGGTACTTGGACAGGACGCGGCCTTGGTGAGTACTACGTACCGGTTCGCATCAACTCACAAAGTGAATTGAGACCAAATACGTTCTACACAGTTACGCCGGATGCACTTTCAGAGGGGCTCGAACCGGAGTTACTGGCGACAACGTGAGGCCATATCTAACAGGCCAGGACGGAAGATGCCCTCGGAGGATCGCTTGAGACGGTCGTAGAGACCGGGAGCAGCACCTTCCGGCACCTCTTCCATGAGGATACACCCCGCCCCGGACTGTTCGGCCTGCCAAAACGTGCGGTACAGGTCTGCGGCGTAACTGTCGATGTCCGGATAATCGGAGAGCCTACGGCTGACGACGCGATCAAAACAGTCCGACGCCTCATGCAGAGCCGTCTCCCAAAGCTGCGGCGGAACGACATACACGGGTATACCCGGATTGTAGTGGCGGTATCGCGTCCCCGGAGAGCGGTGAGATTCTTCCGAATGGGTCTGAATCGTCCGTTCACAGTATCGGGCAATATCCTGGGAAGTAATTTTCCCCGGACGCAGGATGGTCAACACCCCGGACCGACGGACGTCGACGACCGTTGATTCAATACCGACCCGGCACGCCCCGCCGTCCACAATGGCATTAACTATCCCTTCCATCTCATGGCGCGCCATAAGGAACGTCGTAGGGCTGGGACGGCCGCTTCGGTTTGCGCTGGGGGCCGCGACTGGCACCCCTGCCGCGTCAATTACCCTGCGGGCAACGTCATGGTCGGGCACCCGGACCGCAAGGGAATCGAGTCCCCCGGTAACAACAGGGGGCGCCCAGGACGGTGCCGGTACGACAAGGGTGAGGGGCCCGGGCATCAAGTTCTCAATCAGGGGAAGAAGGTCTTCACCATCCGGTGGAAGGAGGCGGCACACCTCCATACGGTCGGCGAAGTGAACGATCAGAGGGTTGTCGGTCGGACGGTTTTTGGCCTGGAATACCCGTTGTACCGCCAACGGGTCAACTGCCGATGCGCCCAGGCCGTACACCGTCTCTGTGGGAAACACGACGAGGCCGCCGCCCGCCACAATCTCTCCTGCCTGGTCTGTTTCCTCAGCAGAGAGAAGGCGGGTATCAGACTTTGACAAATCAGACTTTGACAAAGACGACGCCGTCTTCGACTTTGACTTCATAGGTTTTTACGGGTCGCGTAGCCGGGAGGTCGTGAACCGCACCGGTACGAATGTCGAAACGCGATCCGTGCTTCGGACAGTACACGTCATCCCCCATTATTATACCCTGGCTGAGCTCCGAGTACTCATGAGAGCAGGCGTTATCAGTCGCATAAATGCCGTCGTCCAGTTTGAAGAGAGCTACTTCTTTCCGTCTATATACATATTTATAGGTCCGCTGAAAGTCATCCTCCCGGCAGACCTCTCGCCATTTCGCCATAGCTTATCCCTCGTAGACACTTGCGGTACCCGCAGGCTCCGGTCGGTGCCGGCCGCAGCCGCCCGCAGCCGGTCAGTCAGAAATTCGGTCGTCCACGATCCCGCGCAATTCGTCGGCGACCACTTCGGGATACTTGCTGAGAACTTCTTCAAAATACCCTTCCAGCAGGAGCCGCCGCGCCTCTTCAGACGAATACCCCCTCGTCTGCAGGTAGTATATCTGCCGGGGGTCGAGCTTACCCGTTGTCGACCCATGGCTGCACCGAACTTCATCTGTGGAAATTTCCAGAGAGGGAATGGAGTCGGCCTGGCCGTCGTCACTGAGAATCAGGTTGTTGTTGGTGAGATAGGCATCCGTATCCAGCGCCGCGTGGTCAACGTTGATCAGCCC
>JBAYPC010000302.1:0-4053 GCA_041677905.1 Alkalispirochaeta sp.
GTAACCACATTTTTGGCAAGACGCCGGAGCACCGATTTCTGTATCTCATCCAGGTGTCGAGGATGCCGATCCTGGACACAGAGCATCCCAATGTTGTGACCTTGAGAAGTCCGTAACGGCATCCCCGCGTAGAACACAACGTGAGGCCCCCCGGAAACCAGCGGATTACCCTGGAACCGAATATCCTCCCGGGCGTCGGGTACCACAAAAAGGTCATTACCAAGAATACCGTGGGCGCAGAACGCAACCTCCCGTGACGTCTCCTGGACCGAGATATTTCTGCGCGACTTGAACCACTGCCGATCGGCGTCGACAAACGTTATCGTACCCATAGACGCCCCGGTGAGGGCAAGTAAAAGGTCCAAAATTGCGTCCATCTCTGGATCCGGCGCCGTATCAAGCACCTGAAACGAGTAAAGCTCCGAAAGACGAGCCGTTTCATCTTCCGGCACTCCCGGCCGTATCATCTCTCTCTGCCTCCAATTGATTACCAATTAAGTCAGTATCTAGTATACACCACCCAAACCGATTTGGCCATCAACGTTCAAACCCGCCGACCGAAACCCGGTAGGGACCCACTCCTAGGAACAGCTCGTACTACTAACACGTCAATTAGGACTGGGCCAGAATGCGGTCACCCAGCTCTTCCGACGGGCCCTATTCAACCTCGTCGGCCGCAACCAGGACGATCATACCAAGAACTTTGGATTCCTCTATGATGTACCTCCAACCCTCCGCGCCACAGTAGAAAACCATCTGCGCTTTAATCTTTGAAAAAGCCTCGGGGTTACATCAATGTTGTTGCGGGAGGCCTCCTAAGGTTTTTGCTGATCCTTTGAGAGAGGCTCAGATTTTGAAATGTTGGAGTCGAAGATGCTATACTCAATCCATGCAGTCCCTGGAGGAGCGGCGACTCAGGAAGATGTTTGAGCTCACCGAGATGCTGATCAAGTTGAACATTGCCGCCGATGCTCTGGTTTATCCCAATAAATCTCAGGCCGAACTCCGGCGTCGTTTCCAGCGCCGTATGCGCGCCGCAAAGGATCGCCGCTTATGATTGAGGAGATGGTCCTTGATGTTCTCTAGATCGCGCTGCGGTCACGGAGTGGCTGCCTGAAGCATAGCCTTCTAATCCTGGGTTGAACGGTTTTGAGGTGATCCGGGGTATGCCGTCAGTTACCAAACCGGGGGACAGGCAGGCGCTTACGCACTTCCTCCTCGGCGGCGGCTCGCGCCGCTGCTTTGGCCTCTTCGGCTTTGCGTTGGGCCTCTGCCCGTGCGGCGGCCGCTTGAGCTTCTAATTCAGCCGCTTTTGCCTGTGCCTCGGCTCGGACTTGATCCTCCAATGTGCCGGTAAACTCTTTCACCTGTGCTTCGATCTTCTTCCGCTGTTCTTCAGCGAGGGAGGTGTACGTCTCTCCTCGGGCCAGTTCTGCCAGGGAGCGGTCGGAAAGTGACTCGATCACACCGAGGTACTCTTCGTACGGTCCAAGGAAACCTGCCAGTCGGTTTTCCAGCTCGGCCCGGAGGCGCTCTTCTGCGGCCGTACGGGCGCCGGCGACAAGCGTGTCCATCCGAACTCGCAGAGCGTCGACGAGTGTCGTCGTCGCGCTGAATCGGGTCAGTCCACCCCGGCCAATCTGAAAGGCCGCTTCTGCATCCAGGTGATCCGTACTGTTTACCGTCTCGGCGAGAACGGTGGCTACGGCACCGGCAGATTTCGTCGGTGTCAGAAGGGGGTCCCGCAGGGTGTAACGGAGCACACCGTCAAGGGTGCCGCCCAAGGTTCCGGTCATTTCCAGAGCCCCGGTACCGTCGAGGGAGTCAAAACCTATGGGGGCCGCCGCCGGCGGAAGGGTCGCGGCAACGGCCGGGAGCGTCACGCTGTACTGCGCAAGTTCGGTCCGTGTGGTACGGAGGTCCACGGTTGCATCCAGAAAGAGAGGACTCTTTCCGCCCTGCCGGTAGGTCAGGACAATTGGGGTATCGGTGAGGTCCGGGTCGGATGAGACGCCGGTAATCGTGATCGCCAGGTTTTCTCCGCTGTCGGCGGTCGCCTCAGTGACGGCGAAACGGGGGTAACGAACCGAAGGATAGGCGATATCAACGCCTCCCCGACGGGGACCTTTTTGCCGGGGTTCCTGTTCGTCCCGGAGGCGCTGCAGCTGTTGAAGGTGCTGGAGCACTACCGTTCCCCGGTCGTAGGCGGTGCCGAGAAAGTCGGCCAGGAACGTACGCACCAATCCAAGGGCGAACTCTTCGGGATCGATAGACAAGTCGGGAATCCGGGCACCGATTGCAGCGACGTCGGTGGCTATCGCCTCCCGCAGCACTCGCTCCAGCTCTCGGACGCGGGCAACTTCGTTCTGTACACGTTCGATGTCGTCGGCTGTTTCGCGGTACATCTGCTGAATCGCCTCAACCTCGCCGGTGACCTCTCGGTAGAGGCTCCGGGCGCTTTCAACATCGGTGATCTTCGGGACGCTTTGCGCCGCCAGTGTTGTCGCCCGGACTTGAATCCGGTCAACCCGGTCGGCCGCACCGTCAACAACTGCGGCTATTGTGTTTTTTGACTCTTCCGCTTCAGTGGTGAGTTCGCCGATCAGGCGTACCGACTCCAGCTCTCCGATCGCGTCGTCCAGGATCTGTTGGGGATCCAGGTTCCCCACGGATAAGCCCAGCTCCTCCAGTACGGCCATCCCCGAGCTCTGCGCCCGAGCGATGACGGCCCCATCTCCTGTCAGGCTCGTTTCATTTTTCTTCTTACCTTGCCTGTCTCGCTCTTTCGATGACGGAGGGAGAGCGCCGGAGGTTTCCCGGGGTGTTCCAAAGGCGATCCCCGTCGCCCCGAGGTACGAGACAATCACGTTTCCTTTCAGCAGTTCGGTGGTCCGAAGGGCCAACTCCGTCTCGCCAAGCTGGAAGAGATTTTGCATCGGCCGGTCCTTGTCCGCCACGGTGACTGCGTCAATTCGGACGGAACCGGACAGCGGTTTGAAACGGAGCCCGTCGACCTCGCTCCGGGCCTGAAACGTCGTCTCAAGGAGCCGTTCCGCCGCGTTTTCCAGGACGCGATCTTTAAAAACGACGCTAAAAAGGACGGCACCACCGATGATGATTGCGATGACCGCAAGCCGACCGGTGCGTAATTGTCCCCGGTTCTTGCGGATGTCCTTATATATAGAACCGACCCGCGTCCTCTCTTCCGGGGACAGGTCTTCCCGGAGCTGAACGACACCCTCCCCGGCGGTGACAAAGGATGTTTCGACAAACTGCCGGTCCCGTTCAAGATATATCCTCTTGAGAATCTTTGTGCGAAACCGCGTTTCCCGGATTGGTCGGGTCAATTTCTTTGGAATCTTAGGTGCCATTTTCAACTCCTCACGCCACGACCGAGTAAACCCGCTGGAATTTCCGGGCCAGCCGGGTTATCCGCGATACGAACGGAATCCGTTGAAACGCCTTTACAAGTTTGCTATTGGCAATCCGGGGGTGGACCTTTTTGCGGTACACCACCACCAGCAGGCGACTGAGAAAGAAGAGGGGAATCCACAGCACGACCCCGGCGACAAATCCGCCGGCGACAACGGTGTTGTTGAACCTGGTAAACGGGACGATCGGCACGTTGTAGAGTGCGGTGAAGAGGGGATACAACCGTTCATTGGTAAGTACAGCGGCCCCCAGGGAGTGGAGCGCCGGATCGGCCAGCGGCACGATTCCTTTGAGGATCGCGATCACCAAGAGTTCCATTCCGAAATTCAGTTTCAGGAAGAGGGTGGCGGTAAATATCCCGATCCAGAGCAGGTTGCCCGCCGGCATCAACGCCAGCAGTACGCCTGTTGCCACTGCGGCGGCGATTTCACCGGGCCGACGATTGGCGTTGAGGGCGGCAATAATTCGAGCGATCCAGGTAATCAGCATCTCTCAAGTATAGCGTACTTCCCTATGCAATGAGCATCTCAGATAGGACCGATTTTACGGAACCTCAGCTTGATTCGGGTCGGATACTCCCGTGATTTTGTGGTCATTGGCGCAATGATCACTGTTGAGATA
>JBAYPC010000303.1:0-4047 GCA_041677905.1 Alkalispirochaeta sp.
GCCGTCAGTGGGGTGGTCGCGCGACGCCCCAGACAAACACGCCGCCGTCACCGTCGCGATAGGCGGGGTCGGTCGTAAAACCGGCCGCCTGCATGTCGGTCAGGGTCTCACGGTTGAGGTTGCAGCCTCGGGACATGGTGTTCCAGAGGGGGTTAAGGGTGTCAAAGAGAAAGGCGGTACCGGCTCGGACCGGGCGGACGTGTTCAAGAAAGAGATAACGTCCTTCCGGTTTGAGCACGCGGATGATCTCGTCAAAACCGCAGAGCGTGCAATCGACGGAACAGAACAGGAGAGTGGCAACGACGGTATCAAAACTGTTGTCCTCAAAGGGCAGGTGCTGTGCGTCCAGGCGGCTGGTGGTGGTGTTGCGCCGCAGCGGTTCGGGCAAACGGGCCACGCGGTTGACCAGCGTTGTCCGGCGCTCATCCCGGTCACTCAAGGTCAGGGATGTGACGCGGTCGTGCCGGTAGTACCGGAGATTGACACCGGTGCCGGCGCCTATTTCGAGAACAGCTCCCGACGCCTGGGGAATCAGGCGGCTCCGGATCCGGCGCAGTTTCCAGTGTTCCAGGGGAGCCATGAAGAGGTCAAACCCCCGGGAGGTGATCGATTCGGTAAGGTGACGGATCGCTCCGTGGGTATGTGCTGTCATGGTGTGCCCTCCGGGCGGGTGAAGGTTTTGGGGCCGGTGGTAGTTTTAAGGCCGGTAAACATCCGACTGACCCGGTGGTCCGGTGCGATTTGGTCCATGACCAGATCATCCGGCGTCGACACGGGGTTTACTGTGGGGTCGGCCTGCCGGGCAAAGGGTGATTCGTCCAGGGCCGTCGGATCGGGGTCGTCCACCGGCGTAGAATAAGGAGCAGACGGTGGGGGCTCCCCTACTGCAAGAGTCGGAATAGCGTTAAAGAGGTACTGCGTGTAGGGATGGCGATGGTTCTGCAACAGCACTTTGGCCGGCGCTTCTTCCACCAGGACTCCCCGGTACATAACGCCGATCCGATCACTGATGTACCCTACCACCGCCAGGTCGTGGGCGATAAACACCATCGTCAAGTTTCGTTCTTCCCGCAGACGCAACAGCAGCCGCAGTATCTGTCCCTGAATGGAGACGTCCAGGGCGCTTACCACCTCATCACAGATAAGAACTTCCGGCCCGGTTATCAGTGAACGGGCAATTGAAATGCGCTGGCGCTGACCACCTGAGAAGTCGGCGGGGCGTCGGTCCAGGTCGTCGGGGCTGAGACCTACCTCATTAAGGATAGCCGCCGCCTCGTCTTCTGCCTGAGACGCTCCCGGCCAGCTGGGGGCGTAGCGGTAGCCCGAAAGAAGGACTTCCCGAACACTTAAACGGGGGTTCAGAGACCGAGCCGGGTCCTGGAAGACGTAGCGAATACGGCTGCGAAGGTCCTTGAGATCGCGCCGATTGCGGTTTCGGTGGAGCTGCCGGAAGTCAAAAGTCCGGCCCGACCGATCAGTGTAGGTTATGTTGCCGTCGGTCAGCCGTTCCATCCGGACCAGAAGCCGGGCGGTAGTCGTCTTACCGCAGCCCGACTCACCTACCAGCCCGTATATCTCCCCCGGACGGACGGTACAGGAGACTCCATTCACGGCGTAGACCGAAGCGTCCTCCCGGGCAAAAAACCCGGCCTGCAGAGGATAGTGTTTGTGTATCCCGTCAAGAACGATCACTGATCCCCCCAGGCACAATGCAGCGGTACCGGACCCGTTCTGCGCCGCCGGTATCTTCCCGCAGATCCGGCACGGCGGTCCTGCACTCATCAGTTACAATCGGACAACGGGGGGCAAAGGGACACCCCGGCTCCGGCGTCAGCGGATTCGGCGGCGTTCCCGCCAGAACGGTCAGGTCATGGTCGCTGTGGTGCGCACCGAAGGGAACCAGACTGCCCAGAAGACCTGCCGTATACGGGTGTTTCGGTGCGCGGATCACCGGGGACACCGGCCCCTCCTCCATAACCATTCCGCCGTACATCACTATCAGGCGATCGGCAAACCGGGAGATGAGAGCGAGGTTATGGGTGATGAAGATGATGGCCAGGCCGCGACGGAGGCGCAGCTCCTGCAGCAAGTCGATAATTCCCGCCTGAATCGTCACGTCCAGAGCCGTCGTCGGCTCGTCGGCGATCAGTATCCGAGGCTCCCCCGCCAGAGCGTGGGCGATCATAATGCGCTGCAGGAGTCCCCCGGAAAACTGGTGGGGAAAATTCGCCAGCCGCTCCGCCGGATTGGTGATATGCACTTCCTCCAGCAACTGGATGGACCGCCGCCGGATTTCCTCCTCCGATAGGTTCGGTTCGTGGGCCCGGAGAGTCTCCGCCAGGGACCGACCGATAGAGTAAATGGGGTCAAAGGAACGGCCCGGTTCCTGAAAGATCATCGATATCTGCCGCCCCCGGAAGGACCGCAGCTCCTCCTTGTTCATGGAGGCGATGTCCCGTCCCCGGTACGTCACACTTCCCTGACTCACTGCCCCGTTGGTCGGAAGAAGCCGCATCAGGGCGTGGGCGGTAACACTTTTGCCGCTGCCGGACTCACCGACAATTCCCAGAATTTCCCCTTCCTTCAGGGAAAACCCGACACCCCGGACCGCCTGGAGAAGACCTCCGGCGGTGGTAAAATCGACGTGCAGGTTGTCTACCACCAGAATCGGTTCGTTCGTTTTGGAATCGTTCATTTTGGAATCGCTCATACGCCGATCTTCCGATCCCGGAAATAGGGGTCCAGGACGTCCCGGAGCAGGTCTCCAATGAAGTTGAAGCCAAGTGTCGTGAGAAGCAGAAAAAGCCCGGGGTAGAGAAACCACGGAAAGAGGCGCAGGTTTATCAGGGTTGTCACCTCCCGGTTCAACAGACTGCCCCAGCTCACCGCGGGATCCACAATTCCCAGCCCCAGGTAGCTGAGCACCGTTTCTCCAAGGATAAACCCCGGTATACCCAGGGTGATACTGACGATAAGGATAGAGGACATCTGGGGGATGATATGCCGAAAGATGATCACCAGAGCGGGAATACTCTCCAACTGGGCGTTTACGATGAAGTCCTCCCGTTTAATACTGTGCACCAGACCGCGAATAAGCCGGGCGCTGCCGGGCCATCCGACAAAAGAGAGAATCACTGTGATCAGAAGAAACGACTGCCCCGAGTCCATCTCCCGGGAAAGGAGACTCCGTAGAAAGAGAATCACGTAGAGCCCGGGAATTAGAATGAAAAATTCGGCAAATCGCATGATCGTCCAGTCCGCCCACCCGCCGAAGTAGCCGGCCAGCCCGCCAAGGGCAATTGCCAGAGTGAGAGAGATGGTAATACCGATAAATCCGATGGTCAGGGATATGCGGCTGCCGTAGAGAATCCGGCTGAACAGGTCCCGCCCCAGATTGTCCGCCCCCATGAGGTACACCGGCTCAGTCAGGTTTCGCGCGTTGAACTCAATCCCCTCAATCCCGGACGTTCCCTGATAGGGCTCCTGAGTGCCGAATAAGTGGATTGTCGAGGGGATCAACCCCCACAGCTTGTACGACGGCCCCCGGACAAAGAGGCGAACAGGAACATACTCCCCTTTCACCGGGGCGTACCGCCAGTTCACGTCATCTACCAGGGCGTGGCGCTGAATCTGCGGACGAAACCCCAGATCAGAAGAGTAGAATTTTACGTTGGGAGGGTGGTAGGCACTGTCCCGAAAGACCGTGGTCGGCGTGTAGGGAGAGAGAAACTCCGCAAAAAGCATACTCCCGTAGAGGACAACCAGGACGATAAACGACCCCGCCGCCACCGGCCGCCTGAAGAGAGCTCTCCAGAAACGTCTCATGCATCCGCTCCAAAACGGATGCGCGGATCCACCAGAGCCAGGAGAATGTCACTCACCACCATACCAAAGAGCACCAGAAAGCTGATAAACATGATATTCGCCAGGACCAGGTTTACATCTTCCTGCCGCACCGCCTCGTACATGAGCCTCCCGATACCCGGATAGGAGAAGATAATCTCAAGAATCAGGGAACCGGAGAAAAGTCCGGCAAAGAGATTGGCA
>JBAYPC010000304.1:0-4042 GCA_041677905.1 Alkalispirochaeta sp.
AAAAGGACGAACCCAGAGCCGCCCCGCCGTCGTAGACGGTGTAGTCCCGGGGGTCCGCGTTGACCAGCTCCTCAAGCTGTTCCGGCTTCACCGAGTGGGAGTCCTTACGACCCTCCCGAAAGAGAAGGTACTCCGTGTTGTCGTCGGGAACGATACGGTAGATGTACCGTTCCACATAGGGTAAAACCGTCCCGGCGTCATCGGTCTTCCAGTAGTTGGGATTCCGCTGCATGACCACCCGCACACCGGGAGTGTACTCCACAATGTGATAGGGCCCGACACTGGGAATAGTGGTCACATCGGTATCAACAGCGAGGATGTTGAGCACCCCTTCCACCCCGTTCTTTTGTTTTGCCGGCTCAAATATGTGGCGCGGCCAGAGGTCCGTATTTGACTGGAGTATGGGGTTGGCGACGATCCGGGGAAAGGTAAACACAACGGTTTTTTCGTCGACCTTTGCCACCGTGGTCCGAGCCTGGGTACCGTCGGGCATGTCCACAAACTGCCCGGGATAACCGGGGAGCTGAAGCTCCGCATCACCGTCGATCTCATCGTACCAATAGACAATATCATCAGTGGTGACGGGAACCCAGCTCTCCGGAGCGGAGTTCGGTGTCGTCCAGAACAGGTTGTCCCGAAGGGTGTAATACACCCGGAGGATATCCGCTTCCTCGTCAACCTCGATCTCAAAGGTGGCAAGGGCGGGGATAAACTCCCGCTTGTAGGGATCGTATTCCGCCAGATACCCGGTCAGGCTGTCCACGACGTCGCGGGTATCACCGTCCCTGGCGGTCAGTGTGTTAAACGTCTTGGGGTCGTTGTTGATCGCCGAGACGTACTCGCCACCAACCGAACCGATCCGGTAGTCCGGCGGCCCCGGCCGGGACACAGTCCGTCCCAGCAGATCACTCCGCCGTTCCGTACGCTGTTCCGCAGCGACTTCCCGGGTGACCTCCCCTTCGCCGCCACACCCCAAAAAAACAGCCGCAAGCGCCAGGGATGCGACTGCAACCCCTATGGTCCTTCGTATTTTCATAGTTATGCGTTCAGATATTCCACAATCTTCTCGATATCTTCGTCCACACCAACGCCGGTGAGAAACGAAACTGAATGAATCACCGGAACATCACCGGTGCCCGAGACAAACGTCGTGGTGACCACCAGGTCATGGCCCTTCACTTTAGATGGAACCTCGGCAGCTTTGCACTGAGTCGTCTCGACGGCAATGCCCCGCTTACCCAGCTCCTCTTCGATCTTCCGGGCAACCACAGTCGACGTTGCAATGGCCGTCCCGCAGGCGACGAGAATCTTTTTCTTTCCTGACATATATCATCACGCTCCTTCGCGCTCTTGTACTTCAATACTGTTCCGGTACTCTAGCTGCGGGGTTATCCCACGTATCAGGATCAACAACAATACCACGTCTTACGAAACTCTGCAAAAGAACGGGCATCCGAAAGAACGGACATCCCCACACTCGACCTCAAACATCAGGTATGTTTACATTATACCCATGAAGAATATACCCATAAAAAATCCAAACGAACTCGTAGTCATAGCCGGCTGTGGTAAAGTCATGGGACACGCCATCGCGACGGCGTTTGCAGAATCCGGGGCCGAACTTGCCTTGATCGCCCGAAACCGAGACAACCTGGACGCGATCGCCACAGAGATCCAGCAGCGGACCCCGTCGGCAACGGTGGAGGTCTATACCGGAGATGTAACAGATCGCGATTCCGTGGCCCGGATTTTTGCCGATATCCGAACACGTCAAGGCGATCCGGGAGTTCTGGTCTACAACCTGGCGACACTCGTAAAAACACCACCCAGCAAACTGACCGCCCAGGAGGTAATCGACACCCTCCCCGCCCTCTTTTTTGGCGCCCTCTACTCCACCGCCGAAGTACTGCCGGCTATGGAAAAGGCCGGTCGGGGAACACTCCTGTACACCGGTGGTGGGTTCGGAATTGTACCGGCCCAGTTCGCCGCTTCCCACTCACTCGGTAAAGCCGCGTTACGCAACTGGGTTCAGAACCTCCATCACGAGTTAAAACCCCAGGGCATCCATGCCGCGACAGTCACCATTACTCGCCCCGTTTCCGACGAAGGCGAATACGCCCGTGCCGCCGTCGCCGAACACTACCTGGAACTTCACCGGCAAAAACCAGACAACTGGGAATGGGAAATTATCCACAAAGAACTGTAAACACCTGCAGTAACACGTTCTGAAATCCGACACCGAGATCCTTTTCGTTTTCAATCCGGAAATTTTAGATCGAACGCGCAGCGTTGAGACACGCCCGGACCGTGTATAACCGTGCCCCACCTGTCATACCAGCTGAATCGGGAAACCCTGCTTCCTTACCGATTTGATCTGGTAGCTCTCTCCGATGCCGATGAGCCGATCCGCGAACACGTCCGCCCCCGTGGAGTTCCCATCTACCCTTAACTCAACCGATTACGACCAATTGTAATTGACGCCCAGGCGTCCATAGCAGCGCCCGGTTCAAGGACCAGAAGCCCCAGTTCGGGCCGGTTAAAACACTCACCCGGGGCCGTAACCGGTTCAACCGCAACAGCCTCCCGTCCAGGAGGTATAAACACCTGGGCCATACCAAAAGCACCACCCATCCTCAGAGAAGTGACGTATCGCGGCCCGGCAATTCGAATAGGCGCCCTCCCTTTTGATGCCCCGTTTTCAGCCGCTCCGTTTTCACCCAACAGCGGGAACGCCAAATCCAACTCGCCGGAACCTATCGGGCGAAGCGTCCTGAAATCCCAGGGCGATCCTTCTACCGGCACCACCCGTCCGGTAGGCCGCAACGCGTCGTCAACCTCCAGATATCCCGTTGCCGGAATGTGCAGACATCCTGAATCAACCGGCGCGAACACCCCCGGCGCCGGCTCACCGCCGGCGCCGTCCCCAGGTATCAGAAAATACGTATGGAGGCCCGCACCTACCGGGACGTTACTGTCACTGCGATTTGTAATGCCCACTCCGTAGACTAACTCATCGGCCCGCAGGCAGTACGTCTGCCGGACGTCCAACGACCACGGGTACCCTTCCCGCCCTTCCAACCGCGTTCCAATCGCAACCGTCACCTCGGAAGAGCCACCGGCACCTCCGGTCACAAGTGTTCCCGGTTCACCGTAGAGAAAACCGTGAACTGCATCACCCATAGAAAGGTCGTTCAGCGGCAGCCGGTAATCTCTCCCTTCAAACCGGTACGTTCCGCCTTTGATACGATCCGCAAAAGGCACCAGAGGACGGCCGCGAAAGAGTTCCGTCTCCCCACACGGCGCCGAAAGGTCGGGATCACCCCAGAGAATGTCCACCGGTTCATTCCGGCCGGGCGCAACCAGCCTCAAACGGTGAATCGTACCGCCGCAAGACCGATCGATCAGCGCGACCGCGCCGCTTTCGTGTCGCAGCCGGTACAGCCCGTGGTCGCTCACACGCCCAGCGTCACTCACACGCCCGACCTCACCCGTCGCCGGCTGTAAACAACCCGTCGTACACCGCCGGATCATACGTTTCAAAACGGAAACTGCGGATGTACTCCACCGGACCGGCGCGCCGCACCGCCTCTACCAACTGAGAAATCTGCGTCTGCGATGCAAACGCGGCAACAGCCTCAAGCTTGGCGGCAAAGAGATCACCATCACCGACAAGACGGATATCCGGGGCCTCCACAAAGGGCCGATACGCCGCCAACTCGTGCACCCAGGGCCCAACCCCAATGGGCGGCCCCAATTCGGGCCAGATATCACCGGTTGCATGAAAGACCGAGATCATCGTCTCCTGATGGACCACTTTGTGGTCGGGGTGGTAGTCGTTACCGGAAAGGACAAAAAGACGCGTCGGCCGGTACGAACGAAGTTCAGCGGTGATACTGTTCTGCAGCCCCGTATAGCCACCCATAACATGTGGACCACCGACGATATGCGGGCCACCGCCGGCTCCGGCGTTCTCCTGCTCATCCGCCTCATCCGCCTCATCCGCCCGGAGCCGCCCCTGCCACAGGTGCAGCCGCGTGTCCGG
>JBAYPC010000305.1:0-4032 GCA_041677905.1 Alkalispirochaeta sp.
TCTTAAAGAATTTCTGCAGAAACGCAAGCGCCGTGACTCGGTGCCCTGTGTGTCAGGTATGGTTACGTTTAATTCCTCGATAGAAAATTGGGTAACGGCCGATGGGAGCCTGTCCTCGGTCGGCAGCGGCACGACGGAGGCGGGTCGGTTCGACGCGTTCCGTTCATTCTGGACCTGCTATCGGAAGCGGGATGAGTTTTCAGGGTTGCCCCTTGCGGCAATTCGGGCATTACACGGCGCCTGCGAGGAGCGGTTCACCGGGTTCCTCCAGATCCGAGACGATCTTGAACCGGCGTCCTATCTGGCGGTTCCGTTCGTCTATCGGTCCTGGAACCTCTTGCGGCTGTTGGTAGAGGAACACCCCGATACCGATGTCGACGACCGCGCCGACGCCGACTCCGACGCCGAGGATGATCGGGACGCGCCCGGCATCTTCGAATCGATGTGCGTTGCCGATCACGTTCCTCCTTGGGCCGGACCGAACCGTACCGGATGCTGTATACCGGTTTCGTGGTCGATAACCCGTGCTTTGGGTTTAGAAGAGGCATCGGCCAGGGTGAATCTGGGCGTTCTGATCACCGTACTGCTTGCCTGTGGGTTTATCGATCCCGGCAGACCCGGAGGCGTTACGCGGCGCAGTCATTGCCTGGTCAAATATGGGTCTGTTGGGGAGTTCTACCGGGCCCTCGCCGTTCGGATGTTCAACCGTGTGCCCTGGGTGTTTGACGACGGGATGCCGCCCCTCACGGTAATACAGCTGAACGGCCTGTTTCTCCTCTACTGCCTCGTTGCCCGAGACTCCGGCGGTTCGGCCTACGACCTTGCCTGTTCCCTTGATACACTCTGCCGCGTTCTCGATGTGACCGCCGATCCCAGGTTCTGGATAGAGGACAAACGGCTTATCGCAGCGGCAATTCACTCCCGATTCCTGGCACGGGTCGGCCGAATGCTGGGCCTCCTGGAGCCTGGGCCTGTTACGGCAGAAAATACCTGCGACCCGATCCGGCAACTGTACCGACCGACTCGCCACTGTCGAAGGACTTTCTGCTGGCAGATGTGACCAACCGCAAATTCAGGTGGAATTGAGAAAGGCCCTTAAAAAAACATGCATAATACGTCATCCTGCGTTACCATACAGGGAAACTATAGGAGGCAGGATGGCACAGACAGTTCTTGAAACACGCCACATAGTTAAACAGTTCCCCAAAGTCCTTGCCAATGACGATATCAACATAACCCTGCAGGAGGGTGAAATCCTGTGTCTGCTGGGCGAGAACGGAGCGGGTAAGAGCACGCTCATGAACGTGCTTTACGGCCTGTACCAACCAACGGCAGGTGAAATACTTCTGGACGGTAAATCGGTTGCGTTTTCCTCTCCCCGGGATGCAATTGACAAAGGGCTGGGCATGGTCCATCAGCACTTTATGCTGGTAGAGACGTTGACGGTCACTGAGAATATCATTCTCGGCGCAGAACCCGGCAAAGGACCCCAAATAGACTACAAAACTGCCCGTCGGCAAGTGCAGGAGCTGAGTGACCGGCACGGCTTGAAGATCGACCCTGACGAAAAGATCATGAACCTTTCGGTGGGTCTTCAGCAGAGGGTAGAAATACTCAAAGCGCTGTACCGTCACGCAAAAATACTGATTCTGGATGAACCGACGGCGGTTCTGACCCCACAGGAAGTAGAAGAGCTTTTTACCGTAATCCGGGGACTTCGGGACAAAGGCGTATCCATCATCATCATCACCCATAAACTGGACGAGGTGAAGGCCATTTCGGACCGAGTCTATATCCTGCGCCGTGGACGGGTAGAAGGAGAACAACGGACCGCCGACGTCACGAAGGAAGAACTGGCCAGTATCATGGTCGGGCGTGACGTGGTGTTGACGGTCGAACGGACGTCCCGGAAGGTATCAGGAGAGCCCGTCTTTTCGATTGAGGATCTGGTGGTCCGAGATGATCGCGGTGTTCCGTCGGTAAACGGTCTCTCCCTTGAGGTCCGACCAGGTGAAGTTGTCGGCATTGCCGGTGTTGACGGAAATGGTCAGTCCGAGCTGGCCGAGGCGATTATGGGCCTGCGACCCGTCGAGTCCGGTTCAATGCGCCACCTGGGAGAAGATATCTCCCACCTCAGTACCCGAGAACGAATTCACCGTAACATCAGCTATGTACCTGCCGACCGCCACCGGTTTGGTCTGGTCCTCCCTTTTACCGTCGCCGAGAATATCGCCATCGGGTATCACGACAGGGCACCCAATTCGAAGTTCAGAGGCTGGTCCCTTGACTATGCAGGTATGACAAAACACGCCGAGGCCCTCATTGGAGATTTCGATATCCGAACGTCCGGTCCGTCGGCAACTGCGGGTAATCTCTCCGGCGGAAACCAGCAGAAGGTGATTCTTGCCCGGGAGTTCACCAGAGACCCCAGTTTCCTTTTGGTAAGCCAGCCCACCCGTGGTCTTGATGTCGGCGCAATTGAGTACATTCACTCGCAGATTCTGGCTATGCGCGACAAGGAGGTAGCAGTTCTCATGATTTCCCTGGAGCTGGAAGAGATCTTTTCCCTGGCCGACCGGATTCTCGTTCTCTTTGAAGGAAAAGTAGTGAAGGAAGTCCGACCGGAAGCGACCGACGAGCGGGAGATCGGGTTCTACATGACCGGGGGAAAGGAGCGTACCGCATGAAAAACGTACCCCGACTTCTGACGATTCTGGGAGTCCTGTTGAGCGTGATCGGTCTCGTTCTGTGGCTTGGAGCGGCGGTGGATAAGGGTCAACCCGCCTATTTCTGGGGGCTTTGGTTATTGGTGGCCGCCGTCGGTGTTCATATGGTGCGGGTGTATCTGGTCGCCGGTCGGCGAGAATTGATTGATCTGATCCGGCGCAGTGCCCGAAAGATGATGGTACCTCTTCTGGGTGTCGGTGCGGCTATTGTGATTGGTGGAATTCTCATGTTGGTGACCGGATATGATCCGGTACGGGCGTATGGTGCTCTTATCTACGGCGGTCTGGTCCGAAACTGGCACATATCGGTCCTCAACGCGGCTCCGTTGATCTTTACGGCTCTGTCGGTGGCGTTTGCCTTCAAGGCGGGGCTTTTCAACATCGGGGCGGAAGGTCAGTACTACATGGGCGCTATGGCGGCCACCTGGCTCAGCCTGCGTTTGACCCTTCCCGGTGTGGTGAGCATCCCGCTGATTTTTGTCTTTGCCGGTCTGTTTGGTGTCTTGTGGAACATCGTCCCCGCCTATCTCAAGGTCCGCACCGGGGCTCATGAAGTCATAACCACCATGATGCTGGCCCATACCGCTCGGTATCTCTCACCGATTTTTATACGGGCGAATGGCGGTGACCCGGCGTTTAGTACGCACCCCTATGTGACCGATACGATTCCCGAGACGGTCTGGTTTCCGATGTTCAAGGACTTTTTGCCCCGGGCCAACTACCGGGTTCATACGGGAATACTGCTGGCGGTTGTGGTGGCCCTGGTTATCTACTACATCCTCTACCACACCACTATCGGTTTTGAAATACGGGCGGTCGGTGAAAACAAGGACGCCGCGCGGGCACAAGGTATCTCTGTGGGCAAAAATATCTTCAGAGCTCTTCTGATCGCCGGTTTTCTGGCCGCGTTGGCCGGTTTTAACCAGGTGAACGGTTTGGACCATCGCCTGTTTGAGAACCTTCAGGCGGGGTACGGCTGGAACGGTATCTCCGTTGCCCTTCTCGCCGGCGGGCATCCGATCGGAGTCGTCTTTACCGGGCTCTTATGGGGGACCCTTGATGCGGGCGGACAGTACATGTCGCGGACAACTCAGACTCCCAGTGCGATTGTAGAAATTGTAAAAGGTACTATTCTCTTCCTGGTGGTAGCCCGGTACATCTACACAGCTATTGGAAACTGGCACAGACGAAGAAAACAGCAGGAGATGATTGAATCTTCTATTGCAGCAGCCGAACAGGAAGGGGCGTAAGATGTTTGATTATAACTTCATTGTAAACCTGCTTGTTGCCATGATCAGAAACGCCA
>JBAYPC010000306.1:0-4022 GCA_041677905.1 Alkalispirochaeta sp.
CGGAACAGACGGTAGATCTCGTCTGTGACATCTTTGGTGTGGATGAACCGTGTCGGACGGCTGAGATTCCACTATTGCCTCACCGGGCGTTTTACGATCCGTCTCGGGTAAGCTCAACGGCGCAGGGAGGCGCGTCATGACAACGGTGAAGTTCCGAATCGAACGACGACAACGTGATCCCCAGTGGAGCGAATACGACGTTCCCGTCCGGGAACGGACGACTGTGGTGGAGGCCCTTGACTGGATAAGGAGCCACGTGGACGCCACGCTGATGTACCGACATTCGTGCCACCACGGCAGTTGCGGTACCTGCGGTATGCTGGTAAACGGGAAACAGCTGCTGGCGTGTACCGCACCGGTACTCAACCTGGTGGAACTGGAAGTTGAACGCGGGATGGAGCCGGTTATCGAACTGCGACCGCTGCAGACGATGGATCTTATCGGTGATCTGGCAACAGATCCGACGCGGTTATTTCGGGATTATCCGGTGGATGGCGGGTATCTGCGGCCAAGTGAAGTGAACAAGGGCAGCGCCCATCCCGAGGAGATTTCAGGCTACGTCCGTTTTGAAAACTGTATTGAGTGTGGACTGTGTGTGTCGGTCTGTCCCGTTATTCCGCTGCGCGGCTTTATGGGCCCCGCCGGGCTTGCGGCGTATAACCGGGAGCTGGACAAGCACCCGGAACGTTCGGACGAACTCCTTCCGCAGGTGGACGCACCTGAGGGGGCCTGGGGATGTGACCGTCATCTGCTGTGCAGCGTCGTCTGCCCCACCGGTGTCTACCCGGCGAAACAGATTGCCGTACTGAAGCGGAAAATTGAAACGTGGCGGGAACAGAAGGGTGACTCCGAGCACGCCTGAGTCAGTCTGCCCGCCGATTTATCCACGGTTTATCACCAGTCTATCTACAGCTTATCCACCAGCATTGAACACTTGCCCGACGGTATGGGCAGGGTCTTTTCTTTCTTTTCGCTCAAAAGATCAAGGGTGAAGTAGTAGAGTTTCTCCGATTCGTGGCGAATTTCCCAACCCCGTCCGCTTTTCTGGCTGAGAATGGTGATGGTATTTCGCCGCAGGTTGAGGTTTTCGATTCCCATGATCTCAAGGGTGGGAACGATCCAGCGGACCGTTTTTCGGGGAAGACTCACCTCAAGACCGACCACGTTCTCGATCATCAGGGCGATGGTAGAAAGACCCACCGACGGGATGTGCATGGCCCGGGGGAAATCGGGGTTCTCCGGCCATTCGGCTTCGCCGTCCCGGAGAGGTTTGTACGCCTCCCAGACGTTGCCCCGTTTGCTGTCTTCGGGGTGGAGGGTGTCCAACATGTAGTAGAGATGGCGAATTGCGTATTCCCGGGCGAGTTCGTAGTGGTGCTGCTTTTCCAGACCCTTGATGATCATGAAGGTATAGGGTGGAAAAACCGAACCACGCCAACCGTTTCCCGTTTCAGAAAAGCTCTCCTCGTCCACAGCCACCGACGGAAAGGGGTTTTCGGTTCCAAAACTCTCGGGGTCCTTGAGGTGATTCACCAAACGGCTGCAGCGCGCCTCGTTGGGAATGTCGGTAATCAGGGGCCAGAAGCCGGCTACGGTCTTTACGTTGACCCGGTCTTTGTCTTTGGTGAGGTCGTAGTAGAAGCCGGTCTCGTCATTCCACATGAGCTGGTTGACCCGTGTTTTCAGGGAGAAGTACTGCCGGCGGTAGCGGAACTCGATATCCTTGTCGTTGAGAACGTGACCGAGTTCGGCCATACAGGAGACGTTGAGAGCCGCCTGGGTGTTGAAATCTACGGGGTAGTACATACCGTCCCGGGGCGCGTTTTTCATGCCTGTCGCGGCCAGGGGAACGTGGAAGAGCCCCGACTCATCCATGTAGTTGTCTACCAACCACTGGAAATGGCTTTCCAGAACCGGCATGATCTCTTTGATACGTTTCTTGTTACCGACCTTGTGGTAGAGGTTGAACTCGGCCCAGGCAAAAAGGGGTGGCGAGAGGCCGTCGGGATTGTCATCACTGAAAACAGGTTTACCCGTGTCCAGGGCGTACTCGGACCGAATCGCCCCATCGGGCTCCTGTTTGCTGTAGAAGTTGTCCAGCAGTGGCGCAGCCGGGTAATTTCGGTTACTGTAGACCAGAAAAAAGGTCGAGTTGATTGCATCCAGCTGGTTGATTCGGTCCGCATCGGGAGCGACAAAAACCTTGGCGTCAAAACCGCTCTTGGCCGAGCCTTTTTGCCAATAGTCCTTGATCCACGCCCAAGTCTGTTCGTATATATCTACAAAGTCCTGATCGTAGAAATGTATCGTCGGAAATTCTTTTTTTATGACCACGTACGTATATCCTATTATGTAATGAAGGTACCGTCGAGATAAATTCAAAACCACTGTTTTGAAAGATGTTAGATGATTGAAAATATCGCGGGTCACCCGGTTAGTCAAATACGTTAAACATTTTTTTGGGTTTGACCGTCTTTGCTTGACAGGTAAATATCCGGTAGGTACTTATACATCATATATTGGATTATTTACTACTATGTTATCGAAATTTTTAGAAAATACCGTATCACTCCCACGTGACCGCGTTGTAGAGCAAAAAGTCCGTTCATCTTGTACCGGTCTTTTCCTTTTTGCCACCGTCCTGTTTCTATTAAGTGGGTGTGTATCCCCTCCCTACGGCCAAAAAGGGTCCGTTTTTCTGGAAACGGGAGAACAGTCTGGAACCGCCGGGAGTCCCGTTTTGAGGGTGGAAAAAGATACCATGGATACGGAACGAGGACCCTATGGTGTGACGACGGTCGTCCTGCGTACTGATGCGGTTGTTCTTCCGGTGATGGACGGTACGGAAGTGCCCGATACGGCGTTGCTGGTTATGACCACACCATGGGAAAAAAGCGAGTCGTTGGAAAGGGTTCCGGTGGGTGTGTTTGCAGTTGATGGGACGGTGTTGAGTCCCCCGGTACCGCCTTATTGGGCGCTGCACTTTGACGGTCCGCTTACAACGGTCGATTTTTTGCCTCAGGACGGTTTGATTCCGGAGGGACTGGTAGCCGGTGGATTTTTTCCGCTGGTCCTGGAGGGGCGGTCGGTGGCTTCGCGTTTCCCCGGCGGATCTATTCGGGCGGCCCGGGTAGCTTTGGCTGTGGCTTGCAAACATGGCGGTGGCTATACCGTTGCGATTGTAACTACTGAGGGAAGCGGGTTATTACGACAAGGTCCAACGACGATTGAGTTTGCCGAATGGCTGGAGCGGGAAGGGTACAATCGTGCGTTGAACCTTGATGGTGGACGCTCTGCTGCCGTTGTTCTGCCCGACGGCGGGGTGTTGCCCCGAGGCGTTGTATTTCGTCGGCCCGGCCCCGTTGGTATTGCCATTTTCGTGGTACCATAGGCCGATGATTCGGTGGGTGCCGTTTCGATTTTTTTTGACATCTCTGTTTGCTGTTCCGCTTTTTCTGGGTGTTCTGGTTGTTCTGGGCCTTGGGGGCTGCGCCACCGGTCCGAGCGGGCGGGACCAAGCGGACGGCACCGTGTCCCGGGGTATCTCGCAGGAAGTGGAGGACCGCCTGCAGGCGATGACGCTCCGGGAGAGGATAGGGCAGCGTTTTCTGGTACACGTTCCCCGGGGATTCGCTCGGGACGGCGGAGTGTCGGAAGACTACGTGACACTTCTGAAAGAAGGTGCTCCGGCGGGTATGATCGTCTATCCCTGGAACTACCGGAACCGGCAGGAGCTGGAAACGCTCACCGGAAAGCTGCAGCGTCTGGCCCGATACCACTCTGCGGGGGGATCCTTTCTTATCGCCGCCGACCAGGAAGGCGGCCGGGTGGCGGCGTACCGTTTTGCCGATCTGCCGCGTTTTCCGTCGGCGGCGGTTATGGCGCGACAGGCCCGTGCGGGCACGTCGAATGCTGCGGGTACGCCGGATAGGACGTACATATACAGCCAGGCCTACATCACCGGTCGTGACCTGTTGAGTATGGGGATCAACCTCAACTTTGCTCCGGTGGCGGACTTGTCC
>JBAYPC010000307.1:0-3972 GCA_041677905.1 Alkalispirochaeta sp.
GGCTTCTACGAGTTCAACGAAGTGCCCGTGTTTATGGGGCTATTTGTCGCCTTTTTCGTTGGCGTTGCGGTAACGATACCCGTTGCGGTGCAGTCGTCATCCCGAAAAACGAAAGCCAAGTCTGACCGCAGGTTGGAACGCAAGGAGCGGCGGCAACAGAAGATCGACGCCAGGAAAGAGAAGAAGGCGGCGAAAGCAGAGAAGGCAGAACAGAAATCTCTGGCTTCTTCGGTACCGGACGATTTGAACCGATTCGACCAATGAACCTCCGACGCCTGTTTTTTGTTCTGCTGTCGGCCGTAATGACGGTAACGACCGTTAGCGGGACGGATGTATTCGCCGAACTGGATGAAAGTATCGGCACACCTCGTTTTCAGTCTCTCGTTGCCGATGCGCTGGCCACTGCAGAAACTGTAGACCAGGTTGACCGGCTGGCTCGGGACTACGTTTCCCAAATTGTTGAGCGGGACACCCGGGTGTCCCTTCTGCTGCAGGCAGGCTCCCGCTTTGAACTTGCCCACCGGTTTGACGAGGCGAAACGGTACTACCTGGAGGCGAGGCAGCTTGATCCGCAAAATGGATTGGTCACCATCCGCCTCGCCGGGGTGTTGATTGAGCAGGGCTCCTCCTCGGAAGCGATTATCATCCTCACCAACGCCATGCAAACGGCAGAAACGAGGAAGCTCCAGCGCTACGCGGCGATCCTCCGGAGCAGGGCTAATTTTTACACCGGTAATACCGATCAGGCGGTGATCCATCTCCGGTCTTTGACCGGTATGGATGCCGCTTTTGACGATGAAACCCTTCGTCAAACGGTAGAACCTGCGGCGTACGCCCTTCTCGCGGAAATCGCCCTCATCGACGGACGGGACGATCTGTACGAGGAAGTCTTTGCGCGAATGAAACGGATATTCCCGAAGGCTCCGGAAACACAGCTGGTTGTACGACCGGAGCCCGGAAACGCCCAGAATTCCCGCCAAGCCCGGATCACCTACTATCCCAGCCCATCACGGATCGCTTCGGGTATTGCGATTCCCGACATCGTATTTGTCCCTGTTGACAGGGCCGTTCTTGAAGAAGGCAGGGCCGCAACCGCAGGCCCCGGTAAAGACGAAACGGCGGCAAAGTCACCGAAAGAGTCACCGAAGGAGCCGACGAAAGAGCCGCCGGAGACGGCGCGGCCCAAGGGGATCCAAACCGGGAGTTTCAGGGACCCTGAGAACGCCCAGTACATGGCCCGGGACATCAGGAACTACGGATTTGAAGCTCAGGTACGGGAAGTCGCCGTCGACGGGAAGACCTTTTTTCGAGTCATCGTGCCGATACCTGCAGATTCCACCGATCCTCAGGAGCTGATTGTGGCGTTGAAAGAACGGGGCGTTGAAGGGTTTATGATTTTTTAAGGTTCACGTTTCTGAAGCCCGATTCACATCTCGGAACTACACACATCGAGACGTCACACCTCGGGACGCTCGACTACCTGTTCCAATACGTACTCGTTTCCGCTGCGGCTTTTTACCCCGTCTACGGTAATCTGGACAGGTTTGAGGGTTAGCCTTCGGATACGGCCTCCCTCCGACTGTTGCTCTTTGTAAGAGACGGTAAACTGGACCCCGAAGGTGCCGTCATCGCCACGGACGATCCCGTCGGAGATCCTGTTGAACGAAAGTACTTTGAGCTCAAGGACCGTTGCACCGTTGATCTCAACGAGATTGTACCCTCCGTTCCAGTCCAGGTCCCGAGTCCGTAGGTGAAAAAATGGGCGCCCAAAGACCAGTTCGGCGCCGTTTTCATTACTGTAGACGCCGTCCAGAACAAAAGACGGAGAATCGAGGGCATATCTTCTGAGAATGCCCGACTGTATTCCAGCGGTCATACGCTGGTAGTTACCGTTCCAGTACTCCACACCGTCTACGGCGATCTGGATCGTATCCGTTCCGGTGACCGTCAGGGACAGTTGGCGTCGGACGGTGGTCAGGACGTTATTGCGTAGATTTATCCACAGTCCCGGCCCGGAGGCGTATAGCGTTTTGTACGAGTTGAGCCACTCGTACCGTTCTTGACGTTCGTCGTGAAACAGCACAATTTCCCGTCCCTCAACGTCGAAGTACGCCAGTTCGATGTTCCCGCCCAGCTCTTTTCCCTGAGTTCTGAACCAGGGACCCCCAACGTGTTTTTCCAGCTCTTCCGGGTCAGCATCATAGAGATTTCTCAGCTGTTCCTCTTCGATCTGGACCGCCGGGATCTCTTCAATTGCCGACTGTATATACCGTCCTTCTGCAACGTTCCAGGACCAGCGCGTCCGAATCAAGTCCAGAGGCGTCTCCGTTTCGGGGTTCTGACGGTAGACGTCGATGGTAAAACTGACGCCCTCGCTCTGTAGCGTCCGATACGCATCTGAACGCGGCTTGGTGTTGATTTCGATACTCCCGTCGGTGGCTACAGAAAAAATACTGCGGTAAACCAGTCCGATCACCCCTGCGGGCCCATCCTGGGTCCGTCTGAAGATGTCCATCGTCTGACGTCCCTGGCTGTCGGTGCCGACCCCGATAATCTCGTCGGCGTGATCACCGATCAGATCGGTGGTGTTGACGGCAAAGGTACGAACGTTGGTCGCCAGGGTAACACCTTCCCAGGTAATGCGGTACATTCCGCGAAGGGTGTCAAAATCGGCGACCAGAAGGCGAACGCGATCTTCCGGGTCATCACGCCGTTTCACGACGACGATCTGTTCTTCCGGTTCATCGAGGTCGAGGTTTACGTCCAGGGCTGAGATGAAAAGCATCGCCTCAGGGAGTTCTATGCGGGGGTTTATCTCCTCTTCTTCAGTCTGGATGGAGAGGCCTTCCGACTCCTGCCGGGCAAGAACAATTCCCGCACCGGGCGCCGGTAGTATCTGCCGTCCCCGTTCAGTCGAAGGGGGTGCGATTTTTGAGTCACACCCTGCCAAAACCGAGGTCAACGTTGCGACTAAGGTGAAAAGAACAACAATGGCCGGAGAGCGTTTCACGTTGCGGATCATCACCGGGAGTATGGCATATGAAGGCGCCCGAGACCAGCCTTGCATCCGGTCCGGCATCCGGTCCGGCATTCAGGACCATGTTGGATCGAAATTGTGGACAGAGTTGGTCCTTTTCGCCATGATAGTGTATGGACACTCCACGAAAAAACGCCGACAACAGCCTTTTTCCAGAAAAATACAGTTACGACGACGTGCTTCTACAACCGGGATTTGCCGCCTTTCTTCCCGGTGACACCGACGTATCGGTAGCCCTCACACCGGACATACGTCTGAAAATTCCCATTATGTCCGCCGCTATGGATACCGTTACCGAGGAAAAACTCGCCATTGCACTCGCCCTTCACGGTGGAGTCGGCGTGATTCACCGGAATATGCCTCCGGAAGAACAGGCCCGACAGGTTAAAACCGTCAAACGTCACCTGAACTGGATTATCGACAGGCCTTATACCGTCGGGCCCGACCAGACAATCGCCACCGTCCGTGCCATGGTGGCCGAACATGGTATATCCGGTCTTCCCGTTGTCGACCCGGATCACCGGGTGCTGGGCATTATCACCAGCAGAGACCTCCGATTTGCTCCGGACGACAGCCTGCTTGTGCGGGAGGTCATGACCGCCGATCCCATTGTCGAAGTCGGGACACCCACTATTGAAAGCGCCCGGCAAAAGTTCAACGCCCACAAAATCGAAAAACTGCCGGTAGTGGATGAGGCGGGCCGGCTGACCGGTCTGGTCACCGGCAAGGATATGGAAAAACACAAGCGGTTTCCCAATGCCGCAATCGACCGAAACGGCCGCCTTCTGGTGGGGGCGGCGGTTGCCCCCGTCGATGTGGGTCAACGGCTGCCTCTGTTGGTAGACGCCCGGGTAGACTTTCTCGTCATCGACACGGCTCACGGTGATTCGGCCAACGTAGTTGACGCCATTCGGCAGATAAAAAAAGAGACCCCC
>JBAYPC010000308.1:0-3968 GCA_041677905.1 Alkalispirochaeta sp.
TCCACCCCCGCAGCAGCAAGAATTTTACGCCGCTCTTCACCGATCGTTGTTTTTGATATGACCCCACGGGTCTGTGGTGCGTGAGTACAGTAACCGGTAACCTCAATAGCGCGACGTTTAAACAACCCAAAAACACCGCCGGTACGGATTTCTTTCCGCGCGAGAATTCGGGCGCGGTCACCGTATTTTCTTCGAATCAGAGCCTGTACGTCTTGATCGTTTGCGGCCTGCTCCACAAAATAGTCCATTAACTGCTCCCAACCGTTTGTTCTATCGTTATTTCTCCAACGGATTCTACTTGTACGTCTCCGGCTATCTCAGGAATGGAAAGGACGGCAACATCGGGCAGGTCCCGCCGAATACTCTGCCGGATCAACGCCCGGGCGGCCTCGGACGAGAGTATTACCGGCATGAACCCTCGTTCCTGCATGGATCGGCTCTGCTGGGCAACGGCTTCTATCCACTTCCTTCGCTCGTCCGGAGGCAGAGCACTGACGGCTCCGGAAGCAGTTTCTACCCGACTTTCGACAATGGTCTGTTCCAGTGCAGGATCTACCGTTGCCACCCGGATCGTTCGATTAGAATCGGCGTATTGAAGGCATATCTGCCGCCCCAGAGCCTGCCGTGCCTTTTCAACCAGAAATCCCGGGTCTTTGCTCACCGACGCAAAGTCCGCAAGAGCTTCCAGGATGACGACCTGATTTCGAATGGAAACGTGCTCGTTAAGAAGGCCCTGAAAGACCTTTTGCACCTGACCCAGGGCCAGAGCAGAGTTAACTTCGTCTACAACTGCAGGGTAATCCTGTTTCAGCTGGTCCAGCATCTGCCGTACTTCCTGCCGTCCCAGAAGATCGGGGGCGTGCCGTTTTATCACTTCCGTCAGGTGAGTCGCGATGATAGAGGGTGGATCTACCACTGTGTACCCCGCTCGCTCCGCCCGCTCTCGGGTATCTTCGGTGATCCACCGGGCGGGCAGGCCGAATGCGGGGTCCGTTGTCTCTTCACCGGGTATGTCTTCTCTGGTCCCGCCGGGGTTGATACACATGTACTGTCCCATCCTGATCGTTCCGCGTCCTACCTCAACACCTCTGATCTTCAAGGTGTACTCACTGGGGCCCAGGCGCATGTTGTCGATAATCCGTATTCGCGGTACCACCAGCCCGTACTCAAGAGCGGTCTCCCGGCGGATACTGGTAATTCTGTCAAGCAGCTCCGCTCCTTTCTCCTTGTCCACCAGCGGTATGAGACCGTATCCCAGCTCCATGGACAGTGGATCCAGGGGAGCCACATGGGTCGGTTCACCTTGAGTGCGAGCGGGTGCCGCTTCGGCCCGTTTTTCAGCTTCTACCGCAGCATGGGCGGCGTCGCGACGCTGTAGTCGCAGCGCCGTTACCCCCGTCAGGAAAGCCATAGGTATCAGAATGTACCAGGGAAAGCCGGGGAGCAGAGAAAGTCCCAGAAGAAAGAGCGTTGCAATCCAGTATATCCGGGACTGCCGGGTAAACTGAATCGATACATCTTCTCCAAATGTTCCGTCTGAAATCGCCCGAGTGACGATCAGACCGGTGGCGGTGCTGATCAAAAGGGCGGGGAACTGGGTTACCAGACCATCACCTACGGTCAGAGAAACGTAGGTATTAAGAGCCAGACTGAAAGCCTCTCCGTGAATGGTCGTGCCGACGATCAGTCCGCCTATGATGTTCACCACGGTGATAAGTATCCCCACCTTGACGTTGCCGGAGACAAACTTACTGGCACCGTCCATGGCACCGTAGAAGTCGACTTCCCGTTCCAGCTCCATCTTCTTCCGGGTCATCTCTTCTTCGGTCAGGCTGCCGCTGTTGTATTCGGCCTCGATCGCCATTTGTTTGCCCGGCAGTGCATCCAGAGTGAAGCGGGCAGCCACCTCGGCGACGCGGGTAGCGCCTTTGGTAATAACGATGAACTGCACAGCCACAAGAATAACGAAGATTATCAGACCGATAACCAGGCCTTCGGCACCTTCGGTTCCAACGACAAAGCGGGCAAAGGCCAGAACGATTTTACCGTTGAAATCGGCGCCCTGGCTCAGGATGAGTCGGGTCGACGAGACGTTCAACGCCAGACCAAACACCGTCGTAACGAGGAGAAGGGTCGGGAACACCGAGAATTCCAGGGCATTTTTCGTGTACAGGACGATCAGTATTACCAGAAGGCTCAAGAGGAGATTAATCGTCATCAGGGTATCAAGAAGAACCGTCGGCAGCGGAATGATCAACATCATGACAATGACGATCACGCCGATCGCTACAATTGCATCGCTTTTTCCGCCGGAAAAAATCCCTGCCAACAAACCGGGGGCACCGGTTGTCTGTTCCGTATCAGCCATAGACTACCTTCTTTCCGGTTATCCGGTACACTTCACGCAACACGATCACCATTGCTTCATAGAACTTCTCGGGAATCTGGTCCCCTACTTCCACATCGCTGTAAAGCGCCCGGGCAAGCGGTTTGTTTTCAATAACGGGAACTTCCGCTTCTTCGGCGATGCGGCGGATACGAAAGGCCGTTTCATCTTGTCCTTTGGCCACAACCGTGGGCGCTCCCATAGTCGCAGCGTCGTACTGCAGTGCAATTGCAAAGTGGGTCGGGTTGGTTATTACGACATCGGCAGTACGAACGTGTTCCGCCATGTTGCGGGACATCATCTCCTGCATCCGGCGCCGCAGGCGATTGCGGATCATCGGGTCCCCTTCAAACTGTTTTCGTTCTTCCTTGACTTCCTGCTTGGTCATCTTCAGCTGCTCCCGGTGCTGGTGACGCTGAAAGAGGAAGTCGAAGAGACTCATCACCAACAAGACCACTGCCGCTGAGATAAGCAGCAGAAATACGGTCCGGGCGATGTACTCAAATGCCGCCAGGTGGGGAGCCCAAATGAGGCTTGCCAGTCGGTCAAACCGCGTCCGAATAACGATATATGAAACGGTCCCGATAACAAGAACTTTACCGATACTGCGAGAGAGGTTGTACAGCGCTTCCGTCGACATGAACGACCGCTGGACCCATTTTCCGAAACGCGGGGCGATGCGGTTGAAATCGGGTGTGATCGGTTTGGTCGTAAAGAGAAAACCGAACTGCACCACGTTGCCAAAAACAGCTGCTGTAAAGGCAACCATACCGATTGGGAGACTGATACGCACAAAGTAGTAAAGGAAAGCCCGCATGAGCATTCCTCCCGATACCGAGTCCGCATCGGCCAGGCTGGACAGGTAGTACCGAACCATATCCATGATATTCGAAAGCATGTACTTGCCCAGAATCCCCAGTGCCACAACTGTAAACAACAGGACAACTGCACTGGAGACGTCCGGGCTTTTTGCAACTTTCCCCTCTTCCCTGGACTTACGGATTTTCTGTTCCGTCGGGTCTTCGGTCCGCCCCTCGTCTTCGGCGGCAAACCACTGCATGTGCATACCCGACAACTGGGTGTACAGGGCATCCCGACGTTGTTCGTCGACAAGTGCTACTGCAACGGCCGGTATCATAAGGATCCCCCGGAGAACATCGTCTCAATCTGGTAGAAAGCGTGTTCGATGATGCCGTCAAACGCCTCAACGAGAAAGGGAAGAATCAGAAAGATAACGAGAAAGGCTATCCCGATTGCTGCGGGAAACCCCAACATGAGTAAGTTCATCTGTGGAGCAGCCTTCCCAAAAAGACCCATGGTGATCTGAAGGAGAAACAGCGTCCCCAGGATGGGAAACGCCAGAACCAGGCTCTGCTGAAAGAGGCCGCCCAGGCTGGTGGCGACCAGGGTGAACAGATCACCCCGCGCCCCGGCAATATCTCCGGCCTGCATCGCCGAAAAAGATCCCATGACGCCGTAGATGAATATCTTCTGAAGTCCCGAGGACATCACGAAGACCATCATGGCCACCATGTTCAAAAACTGGCCGACCAGAGGAATCTGAATCTGGGCCATAGGGTCA
>JBAYPC010000309.1:0-3958 GCA_041677905.1 Alkalispirochaeta sp.
AAAAATTACCACGTCGCCAACGCCATCGGCGCAGCCCTGGCCAGACCGACCGCCGAAATCACCATGGTCGCCGATACTTCACAGGGAATACTGTCCGTCCCGGAACGGGGAATCCACGAGAAAATACCCAAGAACTATTCGCTGGATCAGGCCAAACAAAGAGCCCTGCAGCTGCTGACCGAATCGGAAATCACCGAAGCAAGCAGCTTCAACATGGTACGCGGATTTCGTACCACCGGAAAAAACATCAGAATCAAAGCACAGATAAAACCCGGCCATATTCAAGAACTACGACATGGGGACCCGCATGAAAGCTGACAACATGAAAGCTGAAAACAGAGTAGGACTCGTCTTTTTCCCCGCCTTCGACTGGGCAATCTCACCCACCCACCCCGAACGAGAGGAACGACTCCTGTACACCCAGGACCAGATCTTTGAAGAGGGGATTCAGGACATCCCAGGCGTAGAGATGTTCAACCCCATCGTAGCCACCGAAAAAGACATCCAGCGCGTGCACTTTTGCGTCCCCGACGTTGCCTCCAGACTCACCGAGTCCCATTTCATCTCCGCCGGCGGTGCCATTCGGGCGTCCCAAGCGGTCATGAACAAAGAAGTGGACCGGTCATTTGCCCTGGTTCGCCCGCCGGGCCACCACGCCCACCGCGTTGTCTACGGTGACCGGGGCTTTTGCGTCACCAATATAGAGGCCGTTATGGCAGAACGGATCAGACAGGAACACGGCCCCTTAAGAATAGCCGTCGTCGACTCAGACTGCCACCACGGAGACGGCACCGAAGACATCTACTGGAACGACAAAGACACCCTGTTCATCTCATTCCACCAGGACGGCCGCACCCTCTACCCCGGCACCGGCGCAGTAGAAGACGCCGGAGGACCGTCGGCCTACGGCTATAACGTCAACATCCCCCTGCCGCCCTACACCGGAGAAGAAGGCTTCCAATACGTACTGGACAACGTCGTCCTGCCCATCCTGGACGACTACAGACCGGACCTCATCATCAACTCCGCCGGACAGGACAACCACTACACCGACCCCATCACCCAGATGAACTTCACCGCCCAGGGCTACGCCAAACTCACCCAGGCGTTACAGCCGGACATCGCCGTCCTTGAAGGCGGCTACTCCATAGAAGACGCACTGCCCTATATCAACGTAGGCATCATCCTCGCCATGGCCGGACTCGACTACTCACACGTTCACGAGCCCGACTACAACCCGGAAAAACTGAAACAGTCACCGGACATCACCGAGTACATCAAGAAAATGTCGGAAACAGTCCTCGCCCGATGGCACACCAAAGACGCCACAGCATCAAAAAAGTTCAGGAACCAGGACATCGTTGAAACACCAAAACAGATCTACTACGACACCGACGGCATCATGGACGACCAGATACAACACTTCCGACCGTGCCGCCACTGTTCCGGAATAAACTGGATTACCTCAACATCCAGCAGCGGCTACAAGATCCTCGCCATAACCATCCCCCGGGACGCCTGCTCCCGCTGCCTCGACCACGCCTACAGCATGTACAAAAACCCAACCGCCCCGTATACCCACACCTACCTGCAGGACCGAGTCAACGACCAATACCACAGCACCTGATCGCCCCCTGCCGCTTTTCAAGAATCTATATTGAACCTGCCGCACGACGTCCGGCCCGTCCCCTAACCGGCCGCTACCGCTTGCCTCACCCCGCTCATCCCGATCTCGGAAGGCAAACAGAGCTTAATTTTCAACAACATCGGACCCTTCGCCAAGTGTGGTGACTCAACCCAGTGTGGGTACCGGTGGAGGCTACCATGGCACACCACGAAAACAAACAACACGACCACCTCTTCCGGGCAATCTTGACCATCTCAGAGCCCGCAGCTCACCGTTTAACCCATGCCCCCGTTTCATGACTCCCGCTACAAATACCTTTTTTCCCATCCCCTGTTGGTACAGCGACTTCTCACTTCGTTTGTTGATCAACCCTTCGTCCACCAACTCGACTTCTCCACCCTTGAAAAGGTAAGCAACTCCTTTGTTTCTCCAGATTTTCAACGTCGAGAATCCGACATCATCTGGAAAATCACCTTCCAAGGCAGACCTATCTACATCTTCCTGTTAATCGAGTTCCAGTCATCCCCCGACCGGTGGATGCCGCTGCGCTTTCTTCGGTACATCATTGAGTTTTACCAGTCTTTTCTCGACATCGATGATGCACCAACGGTCCTCCCGGCGATATTTCCCTTGCTGCTGTACAACGGCAACGCACCGTGGAACGTGTCAGAAACGGTAGAAACCCTGATCGAACGATCAATTCCGCGCCAGTTCATCCCTCACCTTTCCTACTACCCACTTGTCATACACACCATTCCCGCCCACCGGTTGCAACGGATTCACAACGCCGTGTCTGCGGTATTCTATGTTGAAAACAGCGACCCGGAGAAACTGATCTACCATTTGGACACCGTTGTTGATATAATAAGAGAAATAGTGGTGATTTTGATGATCCCGAGTTTACCAAAATCACATCGGTCACGGAGGTACGAACGATGTTTGCCACAAAACTTGAAGCGTATAGAAAACAGCTCTTGGAAGAAGGTCTGGAAGAGGGACGGGAACAGACGCGGCGGGAGACGGCTGTTCGGTTGCTCCGTCGTGGTGATACGCCTGAGGACGTTGCCGATATCACCGGTCTTTCTGTAGATACCGTCAATCAACTCAAAGAAACCGAGTTGGAATAAGCCCTTTCTACCAACTAAAGATCTTGGTAATTTTACCCAAGCCATTCGGCAATTGTGGCGGCTGCCGGGTAGTCCAGTGTGTTCAGCTCTTCGGTGGATCCGATTATTTTCTTTACCATGTGGCGGACGAGAAACGGTAGTTCCGCGGGTCTGATGCGACCACCGATGAAAAAAGTCTCCGCTGCGTGCGCCACAAGAGCCGCCGGGTACGCTCTTATCAGCTCTTCCCGGGCCTTTTCTCCCTGATAGAGGGTTGTCATCGCCAGCGCCAGACGATGGCGTCGAATTTCATCACTGTGTTCTTCCACAAAATAACGGACCGGTTTCATGATCTGCCCGGCGTAGACGGGGGCAACGATGAGAACAGGCTCGGTCGGTTCTGCCTGGGCAAGGGCTTTCCAGGCTTCCCTGCGCTGTTTTTTCACGTCGTAGGCGCAGAACGGTCCTTCATGACTGCCGGCGGCGGTCTGAATCCACTGAACGTACTCCCGTACTGAGCCGTAACGGCTGCCGTAGAGGATCATCGGGGTGCTCCTTCCGCCGCTTTCAGGCTGCGGCGCACCTGGTACAGGCGATTCCGGTAGGTAAGGGCGATATCAATGGAGACCATGATTCCGTTGATGATGTACAGAACGATCACTCCGTCCATCAGGAAAAATATCTTGTGGAGAATCCCCGCCACATATCCGATCAGAAGGGCAAAGAGAAAGACCATACTCTTGGAGCCGACCTCCCGGGTCTTTAAGGACTTTCTGATCGAAAAGGGCCAGGCCATACCAAAACAGACCAGCATGATAATTTCAAAGATGCTCATATCGTATGTCCGAGTACTGTAACACACGTTGCACTAAAAAGACAGAACACCATGTACCCAATCCGCAATTGTTACGTGACAATTTGAAGTTTATCGTTTATGTTAGGAATAGGTTCGACAGGCGACTTAGGGATAACAAGGGGTGTTGCGTGAAACCGACGGATACCAACAATCCTGATTACTACCATCGCGTTGTAGATTGTCAGTGGGCATGTCCGGCCCACACCGATGTTCCGGAGTATATCCGGCTTGTAGCCGAGGGGCGCTACGCCGACTCGTATATGCTGAACCGGAAATCCAACGTATTCCCCGGGATTCTGGGCCGCACCTGCGACCGTCCCTGTGAGCCCGCCTGTCGCCGCGGACGCCTCACCCAGGACGAGGAGCCGG
>JBAYPC010000310.1:0-3939 GCA_041677905.1 Alkalispirochaeta sp.
AGGGGTTGGAGTACGTTCCCCCTCGGGACGACTTGAACCACGGGGCTAACTTTCTGTACATGCTCCACGGTGAAGAGCCTGAGTCGGTCGACGGTCAGATTATGGACAAGTGTCTCGTTCTCCACGCAGAGCACAGTTTGAACGCCAGTACGTTTACCGCTCGGGTGGTGGCAAGTACGCAAAGCACCTGTTATTCCAGTATTTCCGCCGCCATGGGGGCCCTTTACGGGAGTCTGCACGGTGGGGCCAATGAAAAGGTCATGGCTATGGTCGACGAAATCGGCGATGTGAAGCAGGTGGAGACGTACATCAACAAGAAATTGGAGAAGAAGGAAAAGGTCATGGGTATGGGCCACCGGGTGTACCGTGCCAAGGACCCCCGGGCAATTGTAATGGAGGGGTTCCTGGAGGACCTGTCCACCCGGAAGGGTAACCGGACCTATCTGGACATTCTAAAAACGGTGGAAAAGACGTTCCGAAGTATTATGGAGGAGGAGGGGAAGCCGATCTATCCCAATGTGGACTTCTTCTCCGGTGCGGTGTACCGGCTTCTGGGGATTCCGACACATCTGTTTACGCCGGTCTTTGCGGCTGCCCGGGCGTCGGGCTGGCTGGCCCATATTCTGGAGCAGCGGGAGCGTGAACAGCGGCTCTTCCGACCGAAGGCCCTTTATGTGGGTGATATAGACAAGGAACTGAAGCCGATCAACCTGCGGGCGTGAGGCGACGCTCCGAGCGCGAGGCGACGCTCCGGGTGTGCGGGTCGCCACGGGCGGGGCGGGGCGCTACCGGTGGGGCCCGCCACGTCCCCGGGGCGGGCCGAATCGGGCGGCGACGTTGGGTTTATGACAGAGGGTCCGGCAGGTCGGTGATCTGCCAGACCTGAAACACTTCGTAGGCCGGCTCTTCATAAGGATGGGCGGCTATGAGCGCCTCTATTGCCGGCCGGACTGTCTCCGGTCGGCACAGTACTTCCACCCGTAGTTCCTCTACTCGTTCCACTTCGCCGATCTGGCCGATAAAGGGTGTTGCCTTGTCGGTCGGACGAAACTGTCCCGTTCCGTTTGTCTCCCAGCTGCAGTGGTCATATAGCTCGTATTTGCCGGCTCCGGTACGAAAGACCGCGTTCTTAACCTCTTCTGCATACTGAGCCGGAACGAAAAAAACCAGTTTGAACATGTCAAAATTGTAATGGGTTTGACACACTGTGGAAAGTTGGGCCGGCCATATTGTCCATGTGTTGCACCGAACAGTACCCCCGCGACAATCAACAGCTTCTCGGGTTTCTCCGGTTTATCCGCTCCTGGTGGTGTGGATGCTCGCGGTGATCTTCGGTCCGGTTCTGGTGAGCGCCCAGGAACTGTCGCGGAGCGAAGGACGGAACGAGGGCGAGGGCCGGGACCTGGAGATCATGGAGGCGTATCAGAGTACTCTCCGTCGGATATCTCGAGATGTTCTACCGGTGGTGGTGGAAATCGAAGTTGCAGAACGGCGGTCTCCCGTTCAGCGGGGAGTGCCCTCGCCGCTTGATTTCTTTTTTGGCCGTCCCGGAACGGAGCGACGGGGAACGGGGTCGGGCGTCATCGTCCGTCGGGACGGTAGTGATGTGTATGTTCTGACCAACGAGCACGTCGCCGGTGGAGCCGACCGGATTGAACTGCGTCTTTATGACGGTCGGGAGTTTTCGGCCGAGCTGGTTGGAGCCGATGAGAACCGTGATCTTGCGCTCCTTCGTTTTGAGACGGCTGAAGATGTTCCGGTGGCACGGTTCGGTGATAGTGACCGTGTTCAAGTCGGCGATTTTGTCATGGCTGTGGGAAATCCGATCGGGCTTGAATCGACGATTACCAGTGGAATTGTAAGTGCTCTTGGCGGACAGGGTTCCCGACGGGCTACGACGTTACCCCTAACGGACTATATCCAGACGGACGCGCCCATTAACGAGGGTAACACCGGAGGGGCTCTGGTCAACCTTCGCGGTGAAGTGATAGGGATCAGCACGCTCATCGTCTCGCGATCGGCGGGCCGAGTGGGCGGTGGAGTTAGTACCGGCAGTAGAAGTAGCAGCGGCAGTGGCAGCGTGGGCTTGGGGTACGCGATTCCCATTAACAGCGCTGCCCGGGCAATTGACCAGTTTATCGCTTCAGGGCGGGTTGAATACGGATGGCTTGGAGTCAACATGGCCGATCCGCCGCGGAATTCGTCCAACTCTCTGGGAGAGTACGACGGCGGCGCTTTTGTCTTCAACGTGTACGAAAGTTCACCCGCGTCGGATGCGGGGATTCAACCGGGAGACATCATTGTCCAGGTAGGGAATCACCGTATACAGGGCGGCGACGATCTGTTGCGGGTGGTTACAGACCTTTCTCCGGGAGACAACACCCGCTTTTTGGTCAAACGCAATGGTGAGACCAGGCCGTTGTACGTCACGACCGGAGTACGACCGGACGGCAGCAGCGGCAGCACTGATAGCAGTGGTCGTGCTGCCGGCCGTGCAATAGACCTGTGGCCGGGTATGTCGGTTGTTGAAGTAACCGACCATATCAGGGCAAATCTGGACCTTCCCAGCCGTGGCGGTGATCTGATCATCGGTCATGTGATGGAGGGGTCTCCCGCCGGTAGAGCGGGGCTGAGAAGCGGCGACATCATCGTAAAGGTGAACAACCGCGATGTCGCGACGCTTCGCGATTTTTATATGGAGTTAAACGGTGCGAGCGGTGAGGACGTGACGTTTCGGATCCGCCGCAACGACGCCAATCTGATTGTCGGGTTGGTGAAATAACTCACAGGATCCTCCTCTTGTGTGTGGGGGTTCGACCGGTCTTTGGCCGTTTTAGGTGTTCATGCGCCCCCATGTTCACATTTGCGGTCTACGTCCGGCGGGCCCCCCTTTTTTTTGTCCGCTTCAGGGTCGCTTCAGCGTGGTTCAGGGTGTTTTGGTCTGATTTGCAGACTGGTCTCCCTGCAGCATGGTCAACCATACGACGATATCGGTCCAACCGTTGTTGCTTGCAATTCGTATTACCGAAAGTCCGTCATTTGCCCGTGCGTTGATGTCGGCTCCGGAATCGAGAAGAAGCTGGATGATGTCCCGATTTCCCACGCGGGCGGCGGTCATCAGGGGTGTCCAGCCGGCCTCGTTGGCCTTGTTCACATCGGCGCCGTGCTGAATCAGGTACTGGGTCATCTGATAGTCGGAGTTTGCAATTGCGTAGCGAAGGGGGGTCACCTCACCGGTGGAGACGGAGGTCGTAGCGTTCACGTTGGCTCCATTTTGTACGAGGTACTCGACGATCTGCATATGGCCCTGTTCGGCCGCCATCTGTAATGGTGTCTTTTTTCGGTAATCTGTAGATTCTACGGAAACTCCGGCGGCAACTTCTGCACGTACTCCTGCAAGGTCGTTTCTGTCGACTGATCGGTGAATCATGGACATGCAGGATGTCAGGCCGACGGTGACGAGGAGGATGACTATGAACAGGCTCGTTGAACGAATTGTCTTCATGAAGCGGATTATAGCGATTGGGCGGGAGATTCACAACGGAAAGCGGGATGGGTCTGTTACAGACGGGTCGTTGTGGATGAGCTGTGGGCAGGGGGTGGATTGTATGGGGATACTGTGAGGATAGTACGTGAGGTTCTGCATGTATGCGTGTTGTTTTTCGATTCTATGCGGTGTACTCTCAGGGCTTGGGTGACAGAGCAGACTTTTCTACCTCGAAAATCGGACGTCGTGTGGATTTGCGGCGCCGTTACCAACACTCTTGTAGATACCTCAGGAAGGGCTGGTCCTGGGTTGGGGCCCGGGGTACTGCCCTCTGGGTTCGGGCCCGGAGTACTGCCCTCTGGGTTGGGGTGGTTGTCGTGCTCACGATGGTGATCGTGACGGGGTGTCAGTCGCCGGTAACCCAGCGGGAGCATGCGGAGCGATATCCGCTG
>JBAYPC010000311.1:0-3891 GCA_041677905.1 Alkalispirochaeta sp.
CTTCACCCAGCCGACCAGATTTTCTGCGTCGACAATCTTCACATCGGGAAGAAGATCATTGAGTCTGAGTAGCATCCTGGCATTAAACCAGTAGCCGTCCATTTCGACGGCCAGGGTGTGCCCTTTGCCCTTGATCAGCTCAGCCACAAATTCCATTGTGTGGATATACCGGGACTGAACGTACTCGTCCTTGTACCCAAATATGTGGTCATCCGGGAGCCAGGAGGTCATACGGGCGGCGTTGGAGTCCTGCTGCCGACCAAACCACAATGGAGTGGGATCTTTCAAGTCGATGATGATCCCCTGATGCACGTAGAAACTCCATCCGTCAAACCCGGTAAGGTAGTTCATGTGACTTGGGTCCATGACAAGCAGAACTTCAATACCCCGGTGGTCCATGCGCTCTTTGACCAGATTCAACCTTCGATTGTACTCGTCTTGAGAGAAAACCAGCTTCTTCTTCATCTAGATCCCAGCCATTTCCGGTATGAACATCGCAATTTGAGGAAAGAGGACGAGAAGCACAGTCGCCAGAATCAAAAGCAGGATAAACGGCGGGGTATGCCTGATAACTTCAAGATACGGCCGCCTGAATATCAGCTGGGCTGTAAAGATATCGCAGCCGAACGGGGGTGTAGCCGAACCTACCGCAGCCTGAAGGACAACGAGTACACCGAGGAACACCGGATCTATACCGGTCGACAGAACGTAGGGCTGAAAGATGGGACTCAACACGTAGATTGCGACGATCGGGTCGACAAACATACAGGCGATGAAGTACGCAATTATTACGACAATTATGAGCTGCAACTGGGTAGGATCGGTGCCGATAATTCCCGGCATGATCAACTGGGGAATTCTCAAAAAACTGATCAGCCATGAGAGAACCTGACCCGCCCCTACCAGTATAAAGACGACACCCGTTACAATACCGGCATCCATAATGGCGTCTTTCAGCTTGGTGAGCGTCATAGTCTTGTAGATAAACAACTCAAGGATCATTGCGTAGGCAACACCCGCTGCGGCCGCCTCTGTCGGGCTGAAAATCCCGGCGTAGATACCGCCGATCACGATGACCGGGAAACCAAGTACGGGCCAACCGAGCTTCAGGGCCTCTCGCCGTTCCTCTTTCGTCGCCTTCTCCATAATGGCAATATTTTTAATTTTTGAGTAAAAAAATACATATATTGAAAACAACAGAAAGATCAAAATACCGGGGCCGATTCCGGCCAAAAAGAGCTTTCCGATAGAGGTGCTCGTCACGACACCGTATACGATAAACCCAATACTCGGAGGTATCAGCAAGGCCACATCACTGGCGTTGATGATGAGCCCCAGGGTAAACGGGCTGGAATACCCCGCTTTCAGAAGCATCGGGCGCATCGTACCACCGATAGCCGATACGGTGGCCTGTGTGGAACCGGATACCGCGCCAAAGAGGGTACAGCTTGCATTAGTGGTGATCGCAAGACCTCCGGGAAAGTGCCCGAAGTTCACCCGGATCATCTCGACCAGTCTTGCCGCCGCTTTTCCAGACGTCATGATGTTGGCAGCCAGTATAAACAGGGGTACACAGACCAGTGACGGCGGTATGAACCCGTTGATCATCTGTTGAATAATTACCTGACTGTTCATATGGGCCGGCATCGACGTGCCGAAATAGAGCAATATCGGTCCAAGAAGCACTACCAGGAACGGAAACCCAAGTAGCAGCATAAGGACCATCGAAATCCACAACAAATTCATACTACTTTTTCTCCTTTAACTCTAGGTGCACCTCTTCAGCGTCCGACCGGGCTGCAGCCATCATGACCGCCTCCTCTTCGTATTCGCTTTGCTGTTCCGGAGAGAGCCACACTTCTTTTTCCTGAATATTCTTGATTATCGTCCGTACGTACTGTATCCCGGCCATAGCCAGTCCAAGGGGCGCTACGGCAACGAACGTCCAGTACGGGGCGCCCATGGCAAACGTGGTAGTCCCCCGTCTATGCACCGCCAGGAGGTAATCAAATGCAATGTAGGCCAGCACAAACAATACCGTTGCCGAAACCGCTGAGATAATAAAAATCATGATCTTTTCCAGCTTGGGCGGAAATGCCTCCAGAAGAGCCCCCATTCTGATATGGCGCGCTTTTCTTGCGGCATAGCTGGTTCCAATAAACGTTATCATCATAATGAAAAACTGCGAGAGTTCTTCTGCAAAGTAAAAACTTCTATAGATATTTCGTGCTATCACATTAGAAATCGAAACTATAGATAACATAGCAGTACTAAAAAGTATGATAGTTACTTCAAAGTAATCTACTATTTTGCCAATTGTCGGTCCGATACCTTTCAGTCCATTTTTCAGATGGCTTGTCGTATCGTTATTTTGTTCACTCATCGTGATTTACCTTTATCTTTCAAATTTTGAAAACCCCTCGTAATTACCAAGGCAGATTTCATAGTATCGCTCCATTCTAACGGGAAGGTCCGGTAGTGATGCCACCAATAAAGACCCCGGGCCTGAGCCCGGGGAATACTCAGAGTCTTAAAATTTGATTACTTGGTACTACCGACTGCGGCCATACCTTTTTTGATGTCTTTCAAGAGAAGTTCGAGCATTTTTTCTGAGTCTTTACCGGCGACTTCTGAGAAATTCGGGTAGACCTTTGTCTCAGCCATCTTCCGAAGCTCGGCAATCTGCTGGTCGTTCATCTCGGTATAGGTGATTTCAGGACGTTTTTCCTTGATCGACTTAAGCCGTGATTCAAACAGTTCGTTGGACCACTCGCCGTTTTTCGCAATAACGCTGTCCCAATATCCGGTGATCATATCCTGATACTCCGGTGAGAGGGAGTCAAAGAACGCTGCGTTGACAAGGGGAATTCCGATGAACGGTTCTGCCCAGAGCTGAATAAAGTGGTTGGCCACTTCATAGAACGCCATGGAGTAGTTGGCAAACATCGGCTGACTCTGTGCGTCCAGAAGACCGGTCTGAAGAGCGCTGTAAATCTCACCGTAGGCAAGAGGAGTTGGGTCAATACCATATGCACGGTAGTCCCGTGTCAACATCTCAGAGCCCATGACCCGCGTCTTGAGACCGACAAAGTCATCAAGTGAGTTAACCGGCTTCTTTGACGTCATCCACTGCCACCCTTCAAAGTAGAGACCGAGCGGAACAAGATCGTTCGCTCTGAACTTCTCTTCAAGCATGGGGAAGAAATCACCGTTAAGGACGACCCATTCCATTACCTGGGGAAGTTTTTCCCGGGGCCATACGTAGTGGAGAGCGAGGATGTTTGCCTGAGGAACAAAACTGCCGGTCCAGCCGTAGTCGGCGAAGACAAACTCAACAACGCCCATCTGGCCAAGTTCGACGATATCCCGGTTTTCACCAAGAGTTCCATATGAGAAGACCGTAATATCAAAGTTACCGTCCGTCTCTTTTCTCATGTAGTCGGCAAATTCCTTTGCCCATACGGTCATTGGGTCGCCTTCCGACTCTCCTGTCGGGAAACGAGCCTCAATTTTCGTCGAAGCTGCTTCCTTTTGTCCCTCTGCAAATAGTGTCACAGAAGGAATAAGTAGAACAAAAATGATTGCAAATAAAACAATCCGATGTTTCATAGGTACCCCCTAAAGTTTTTGTTAGTACATCGTTTTTCATTCAAAACGCGTACCCTTCTTTTTTCCCATTCTGACTTATTGCGTTCGGCAACGAGACCGCTCATGCCCACCAATGACATCAACAGCATTGTCAGAATAAAGACGTTCTCTCCTGCCAAAATACCTCCTTCTTTCTTTTTACTCCGGCTTATGCCGAAATTTTATTCTTGTCAAAAAAGTGTTCTACCGTTCGAACAAAAAGCTCCACACCGGTCGGCATCGTATCTTCGTCGATGTTAAACC
>JBAYPC010000312.1:0-3862 GCA_041677905.1 Alkalispirochaeta sp.
TCCGCCTCTACGACGATGAGACGGAAGATCTTGAGGCCCACGTGGCGGAGATCCTTGAGATTCGGGCGAAAGAAAAGGCCGAGGCGGAAGAGCTCGGCGACGAAGTAGATGTTGAAGTTGAGGTCTCTGAATAGAGATAAAAACCGGAGCCGTCCGGAATCAGGTGGGCCAGCGGTCTTGACACCGCCGGTCCTCTTTGGTACTGTGCCGCTCTACGATTATAACGGAGTTAATTACAAACGATGCCGACTATCAATCAACTGATTCGCAATGGACGTGTTCGTCAGACAAAGAAGACGAAGTCACCGGCGTTGCAGAACTGCCCGCAAAAGCGCGGCGTCTGCACCCGTGTCATGACTGTTACGCCGAAAAAGCCAAATTCCGCTCTCCGTAAGGTTGCGCGTGTTCGCCTTTCAAACGGTATTGAAGTGACAGCCTATATCCCCGGGATCGGGCATAATCTGCAGGAGCACTCTGTGGTACTGCTTCGCGGGGGACGGGTGAAGGATCTTCCTGGTGTTCGATACCACGTCGTTCGCGGTACCAAGGACACTCTGGGTGTGGAAGACCGGCGCAAAGCGCGGTCCAAGTACGGGACCAAAAGGCCCAAGGCGTAGGAGAGAGTATGCCAAGACGACATATAGCCCAACGAAAGGCACCGCTTCCCGATCCCATCTACAACGATGTGACGGTGTCCCGTTTTGTGAACCGCATGATGATGCACGGAAAACGGTCGCTGAGTCAGGCGATCATCCACGAAGCGTTTCAGGAGCTCGATCGCAAAGTAGAGGACAAGAGTCCTGTTGAGGTCTTTCATAAAGCCCTTGAAAATGTTCAGCCCATGTTAGAGGTAAAGAGCCGCCGGGTCGGTGGGTCTACCTATCAGGTTCCGGTAGAAATCAAGGAAAACCGTCGTGAAGCGCTGGCCATGCGTTGGCTAATCCAGGCGGCCCGTTCGCGCAGCGGTAAGTCCATGGGCCTGCGGTTGAGTCAGGAGTTGCTGGACGCCTTTAACGGCACCGGCACCGCGTTCAAGAAGAAAGAAGACGTTCATCGGATGGCTGAGGCCAACAAGGCCTTCGCCCATTATCGCTGGTAGTCTGTTTTTCCCCCTCGATTGTTTTTTAAGGGGTAGTAACGATACTGCGTCTCTGGTATAGTCCTGGAGACGTAGATTTTCGGGAGTATGTGCCTGCGATTCAGGTCGCAGTGCAAACTGGTCCTGAGAAGCCAAACCGCGTGCTTTGTGCGCAGGTGGCGACGGTACCCGGTCGTTGGCCGGGAAACACTTCGCACAAAAGGGTTCTTGACAACAAGAGCCCGGCTTCTTTATAATCCAGCTCCCAAATCAACCGTTCAAAAAGCGTTAAGTTTTTCGAAATGGGTTGAAAACCAAAATCAGAATACTGTCGTTTTAACGTTGCAAGGAGGACGACAATGGCCAAGGACAAATTTAAGAGGACGAAACCTCATGTTAACGTCGGAACCATTGGTCACGTAGACCATGGAAAGACGACGCTGACCGCAGCGATGACCATGGTGAGCGCTGCCAAATTCGGCTCCCGGGTTTTGAGTTACGCTGAAATTGACAACGCTCCCGAAGAGAAAGAGCGGGGTATCACCATTAACACGCGGCATGTGGAGTATGAAACGGAGAACCGTCACTACGCACACGTCGACTGTCCCGGGCACGCCGACTACATCAAGAACATGATTACCGGTGCCGCTCAAATGGACGGCGCTGTTCTCGTTGTTGCCGCTACCGACGGTGCAATGTCTCAGACTCGTGAGCATATCCTTCTTGCCCGACAGGTTGGTGTGCCCAAGATTATCGTGTTTATCAACAAGACCGATCAGGTCGACGACCCGGACATGATCGAACTTGTTGAGGAAGAGGTCCGTGATCTCCTTAACGCCTATGAGTTCCCCGGTGATGAGATTCCGGTGATCAAGGGCAGCGCCTTTATCGCGATGGAGAACCACGACGATCCGGAGAAGACGAAGGAAATCACAGCGCTTTTTGAGGCTATGGATACCTACTTCCCTGTTCCGGAACGTGCTATCGACAAAAACTTCCTGATGCCGATTGAAGACATCTTCTCGATCCAGGGCCGTGGTACCGTTGTAACCGGCCGTATTGAGCGGGGTATTGTTAAGGTCGGTGATGAGATCGAGATCGTTGGTATTCGTGATACCAAAAAGACCACCTGTACCGGTGTAGAGATGTTCAACAAACTTCTCGATGAAGGTCAGGCCGGTGATAATATCGGAGCGCTGCTGCGAGGCGTCGATAAAAACGACGTTGAACGGGGTCAGGTTCTTGCCAAGCCCGGTTCGATCACTCCTCACCGCAAGTTCAAAGGTCAAGTATACGTTCTGAGTAAAGAAGAGGGTGGTCGCCATTCTCCGTTCATGAGCGGGTATCGTCCGCAGTTCTACTTCAGGACAACCGACGTCACCGGTACAGTTACACTTCCCGGGGACAAGCAGATGGTGATGCCTGGTGACAACACTGAAATAGAGGTTGAACTCATCAAGCCCATTGCTATGGATAAGGGGTTGCGGTTTGCCATTCGTGAGGGTGGCCGAACCGTTGCCAGTGGCCAGGTTATCGAAGTTATCGAATAACCGGTTTATATGGCTGTTATTAAGCCTTGTTGCTGAAGCGATAAGGCTTAATTTTTTCTTTGGAGGAATGATGCCTGGGGAAAAAATCCGGGTCCGATTGCGCGGTTTTGACGTTGGTCTTGTGGACCAGAGTGCCGCTTCGATTGTACAGACGGTAGTGAAGGCGGGCGCGCAGGTTTCCGGCCCGATTCCGTTGCCGACACGTATCAACAAATTTACTGTTCTTCGTTCACCCCATGTGAACAAGAAATCACGCGAGCAGTTTGAAATGCGTACGCACAAACGGCTGATTGACATCATCGAGCCCTCTTCGGCGGTCATGGACTCGCTGATGAAACTCGAGTTGCCGGCCGGTGTAGACGTAGAGATCAAGCAATAACAGGGAATAGACATGGTTGGTCTTATCGGAAAAAAAATCGGAATGACGCAGATCTTTACCGAGGACGGCTTTCTAGTACCTGTTACGGTGCTGAAGGTTGAGCCGAACCTCGTTGTGCGGCGTCGGACCAACGAAAAGGACGGGTATTCTGCCGTCGTCCTTGGGGCGCACACCAAGAAAGAGTCCAGAATGAGAAAATCCGAACTTGGGCAGTTTCCTGAAAATGCGACACCCCGGAAAGATGTTTTTGAATTTGAAGACTTTGGTCGTGACGTTTCCGTCGGAGAAGAACTTACCCTTGATGTTTTTAAGGACGTCGGCTTCGTCGACGTGACGGGAACGTCTAAAGGTAAGGGCTATCAGGGCGTCATGAAACGCCACAATTTCGGCGGCGGACGCAAGAGCCATGGTTCCAAGTTTCACCGGGCCGGTGGTTCTACCGGTATGGCCGCCACGCCGTCAAGGGTCATTAAGGGTACCAAAATGGCGGGCCGCATGGGCGGTGAGCGTAGCACGGTTCTGAGCCTGAGGGTGATGGAAATAAACGAAGAAGAGCAGCTTTTGCTTGTTCGTGGTGCCGTTCCTGGTCGGAATGATTCGGTCGTCAGGATACGTCCTTCCGTCAAAAAAATGATGGTGGGGTGACAGGACAAAGATTATGGAAGCAAAAGTACTTTCGAAAAATGGTAAGGAGCTACGGTCGTTGTCCCTTGACGACAGCGTCTTTGGCCGGAATGTGAGCGAGGGTGCCATTTACCACGCTATACGAAACGAGCTGGCCAATTTGCGTGTCGGTACGGCGTCAACGCAGACCCGCGGTTTTGTGAAATTTAGCGGACGGAAACCGTGGCGTCA
>JBAYPC010000313.1:0-3860 GCA_041677905.1 Alkalispirochaeta sp.
GCCGACCTTATCACGCCTCGCCGGTACCAGCGGTGGGAGGAAGCGCTGGAAGAACTGGACCAGATAGGTCTCACTGTTGCCGAATACCCCGCCGGTGCCCGAAAGATGTTCCTTGATGCGCTTCTCCGTTCTCTTTATGCGGCGGTTGATCTCTTTCGCGGCGTCAAGACCACTTTTTCCGACCGTCTCACCAACCTGGTCGGTGTACCTGCCGCTGAGGCGGACGAAAAGATCATCCTGGGGTTACAGGAAGAGATCGATGCGGCGTTAACACGTCTGAAGGTTGGGGGAAAAACCCTGGCCGAGCGGGTAAAGCGGTGGCAGGAGTCCCGGTTTCTCCCCGTAGAGAAGCTCACCGAAGTGTACGAAGAGCTGCAGACCGAGGCGATCCGCCGGACCTCCGAGCTGGTATACGACCTTGGTGACTACCGGATGGACCTGGTTCTGCGTCCCGGAACCTACTCGGCCGGCCGGTGCAATTTTGCCGAAGCGACGATGGAGATAAACACCGACCTGGGGGTTACCCGGGCGGCGATGAAGCACCTTGTGACCCATGAGAACTTTCCGGGCCATGCAACCCAACTGTTGTACACCCTGGACTCATACAAGAAAGGCACCTCTACCGCCGACGTGCTTCTGTGCACCCTCAACGGTGTGACCGGCGTGATCCAGGAAGGGATCGGTGACCAGGCGACCGACATTATCGACTGGGTAGAAGACGATGACGACGTGATCCAGATCGCCCTCCGGCGGTTACGGATCGCCGTGGCGACCACTGCTGCGTGGCGGCTGATGCAGCTTGGGCAAGACGAGGCAAAAATCGTCCGGTACATTGAGGAGACCGGATTTGCCCTGGATCCCTATGTGGATGGGCGGATTATCCAGGCAAAACACGCCTATCGCGGCCCGTTTATCGCCTCCTACTATTTTGGAAATGAGGCGGTCCGAGAGGTGCGCCTTCGCACGCCCAAGGACCGGTACGGAGATTTTCTCCGGTACCTCTATGAAAACATGCACTCCCTGGAGGGTTTCCGGACGTTTTGAGAGGCTGCTCGGGCGTTTTCAATCAAAAATTTTTACTGAACTGACGTTCTGAAGAGAACCCTCCGCACCCCAACGGTCCAGACCGGATCGGGGGGCGGGGACCGGGGCGGGGACCCAGGGCGACTTCCAGTAGAAAAGTTCACAATTACCCTGCAGGTGTAGTATCTTATCCGTGATGAAAAAAATAACTGTTTCCGTCAGGTATATTCCGTTCGTCTTTATGGCGGCCGTGGCAGTGGCATCGCTGGGTGCCATGCCCTCCCGGGATGAAAACCCCCGCATCGGCGCTCCCCGAGGCGCCGCATCAAAAACCTCGGCAGTCCAGGACCTGGACGGTGAGTTCTTAATCCCAGAGCGGGACCGGCAGACGATGTGGCGCACCGACCGTGATTTTTCCGGTGCGGCCTACCTGACCCTGGGAGGAGGCTGTTTCTGGTGTGTTGAGGCGGTCTACGACAACGTACCGGGTGTAATAGACGCAATCTCCGGGTACGCCGGCGGCTCCACCCCGGACCCGACCTACAACCAGGTCCTTACCGGCGCGACCGGCCACGCCGAAGTGGTGCGTATCGCCTACAACCCCGAGGTGACCGACACAGAAACACTACTCACCGTCTTCTGGCGTGCCCACGACCCCACCACCCGGAATAGACAGGGTAACGACGTCGGCACCCAGTACCGCTCTATCATCCTCTACGAGACGCCCGTCGACGGCGAAGCGGCACTTCGATCTATGCAAGAGATAAATACCCTCGGCCTGTACGGCCGTCCGGCGGTCACCGAAATCCTGCCGTTAGAGACGTTCTATCCCGCTGAGGAGTACCACCAGGACTACTTTGCCAAAAATCCCTCCGCCGGGTATTGCCGGTACGTCATTGCGCCCAAGTTGGACAGCCTCTTTTCCACGGGGATCATCGGTTTGTAACGGATAACGACAGAAGAGAGCAAACGGTCGCCTGGAAAAACAACACCGTTCTACATTCCTCAGGTGGGTGTCGGCACTTTGATCGACGCTGGTTGGAGGCCACCGATGTTTCCACCGGGACGCCGGTGAACGGTTGCCACAATCTGGGCGAGGATACTCAGGGCAATTTCCGGGGCAGATTTGCCCCCGATGTCCAGGCCGATGGGAGTGCGGATGGGCTGGAGGGGGGTGAGGTCCCTGCCGCTTTCCCGGGCGCGGTCGTTTCGTTCGATGGTGCGCTGGGCCTTTCCGATAGCGCCGATGTAGACGGGGCGTCGGCTTGGGGTATTACCCGCTGTGGTACCGGCGGTTGGGAAGATCGTCGACGGTGGAGTCTTGGGGCTCATCACGTCGAGTAAGGCGTCCCAGAGGGCGTCTTCGAAGTGCGGTTCGTGTTCCAGTGAGACGACGTACGTCCGGGACGGGATGAAGTGGAGCCCCAGGGCGGTAAGGGTACGGAAGGTCTCTTCCGGCCAGCTTACGCAGAGGTGATCGGCGACAATCTGGGGTCCGAATCGGCTTTCCCGAGGATCGCTGATGACGGTCGTAAAGTCCATTACCGCCGCCAGACGGGCAAGGTTGTCCGCAACAGGACCCGCTCCGAACATCAAAAGCAGCGGCGGCGGAAGGACCGGTTCGACCAACATGATATGGGTAGATTCTCGGACGCTTCGGGGAGCGCCGGTGTCCTCGGGGGTCATAGGTGTGTGTGACCTTTTGACGGTAACGGGTACGACAGCGCCGCTTGTTTCAGGCAGGGAGGCGGAGCCCCCTGCGGTCGCGCCCGGGGAAGAGGCTCGGGGGGTACACGTGGTTGTGACCACCCCAAGAAACGGTCGGGTTGCGTTGTCCAACCACCGCCGGTCCACCGGTTCTACCAGGACGTCGATCTGTCCGTCACAGTTAAGCCCCACATCCAGCAGAGAATCCCGGACAGATCCGTAGTGAACGAGCCGGGCTACACCGTCGTTCAGTACCTCATCGGCAACCCGGCTAACATCGGTTTCGACACACCCTCCACTGACTGCTCCGACGAACTCATCGTCGTTTGTGCACAGCATGCACGTTCCCAGGGGTCGACTGGACGAACCGATAATGTGGACGATGGTGGCCAATGCCACCGGTCTGCCGGCAGCGAGCCATTGGGAAACTTGGGTGGTGATGTCGGATGGGTAAGGACAGTTCACGGTATTACGTCTCTTTTGTGGTCTCTTCTTCGGTCTGGTACGCGGGATTTCGTTCCCGGACTTCCTTCTCCAGGGCTTTCTGGACCAGCTGGTTCAGGGATATACCATCCAGCAGGGCCAGTCGATGGGCGTGTCGGTGCAGTTCGGGCGAAATACGGATGTTAAAGGAACCCTTAAACGACTTAAGAATCGGTCTGTCCGTAGCGGCACAAAGGCGGATATACTCTTCAACTGCATCGTGAAAGGCCTGTTTGAGCTCTTTCACACTTCGCCCCTCAAAGGTGACCAGATCCGGTATCTCTTCAATGCGCCCGACAAAGCGTTCATCCTCGGCACTGTACTGGACCGAGCCAAGGAATTCCTTGTATTTCATCACATCTTTAGCCATAGGAGCAGTGGTAGCATATCCATAAGAAGTGATTCTGTACACCAAAATCGGTATGAAGACTCGGTTAGCGACAGTTTCGGATATACTCAGCGAGGACGTTGGAGCCGGGCCGACAGGAGGAAGCAGCTGTTTTTTCGACGCATCTTGAAAGACGCTGTTTGCCCCCGATGGTGAGTCCCCTGACAGACAGGGCATCCAGAAGTACCGGGCGCGTAAATGCGCCGGGCCTGCCGATATCGACCAGATCAACCAGCGAAAACAACCGACCCGGATCGCC
>JBAYPC010000314.1:0-3852 GCA_041677905.1 Alkalispirochaeta sp.
CCGGATAACTCTGGAAGATGCTCGGCGGCAGGTGGAACGGGATACGACCAAACAGTTCTACAGCCTTCTTCTGTTAAAAGAGCAGATCCGCCTCGCCCGGCAACAGATAGACACGGCCGGACGCCGCTACGAACAGGCCCGGATCAACTACGAAAACGGCCTGGTCGACGAGTACTCCCGCCTTTCAGCCCAGGTTGCCTGGGAGAACCAGAAACCCCGGCTGACCGGCTTGGAAGTCCAGTACCAGCAGGCGCTCCTGGCCTTCAGGAACAACCTCGGTGTCCCCCTCACCCGCCCCCTGGAACCGGTGGGGACGATCGATCCGCCGTCCCTGACGATGCAGCTTCAGGACGTCACCAGAGAACTTCTGGAACGGCGCCTGGACCTCAGACAACTGGAGTACCTGGACCAGATTCTCCAACAGCAGTACAACCTGACAGACGCCGGACGAGCCCCAACCCTCAGTTTCGGCTGGTCGGTAGACCCCGCCTTCAGCGGTGACCCCTGGAAGGACGACCTCTTCGACGGAGACCGGTGGGATCAGCGCAGCGGCGCCTTCACCATTACCGTTCGACAACCCCTGGACCCGTGGCTTCCATTCAGCCAACTGCGAAACGAGCTGGCCGACGTCCGTAAACAGCAGCAGCAGAACGCCATCCGCCGTAACCAGGCCGTCACCGGAGCGGAAATTGAAGTTCGCAGCCTCATACGGGCAATCAGGGCGGCCGAAGAAACGGTGGACGCCCTGGATTTCAACATCGAACTTGCCCGACGCGCCTATGAACTGGCAGAAATCGGCTACAACAACGGCCTGCGGGACCTACTGGAAGTCCAGAACGCCGAAGTGGAACTGCAGAGCGCCCGTTTTGAGCTGCTCAAACAGCGTAAGCAGATTATGGACAACCTTCTGGACCTTCAGTACGCCCTGAACGTGTCCATCGACGAAATAGCCATCGACGAAATAGCCAAGGAGCAACAATGACTGGACATTCTACCCGCCCCGGGACCACGGCGTTCCGGCGCCTCAATAACGTTCGAAAAACCCTTTCGCTGATCACCGTCGTCGCCACCGCCGCGTTGCTGACTGTGTCACTGGTCGGGTGCGACATGCTTCCCGGTCGCGGCGGGGACACCACCACCGGGGAACAAACCGACGCGAATGCGGAACAACCTCTCGGTGGACAGAAACTCGATACCGTCTTTGCGGTAAACGTCACCCCCGCGGTCCAGGGCCCAATAAGTAACTACCTGGACATCAACGGTGATGTTGAAACTACCGCCAGTATCGACGTCTACTCCAACGCCGCCGGCGAAGTGGCCCGCCTTCATACCGAGTTAGGTCGTTTCGTCCGGGAAGGGCAGCTGATCGCCGAAATAGACGCGTCCCGACCGGGCCAGGTGTTCGCCCTCAGCCCGGTCACCGCTCCAATTGCAGGGACGGTAACGCGATTACCGATCCGAGTGGGGTCAAAAATAACCCAGAGCACACCGGTTGCGCAGATATCACGGACCAACGAACTGGAAATAGTCGTAAACGTGGCCGAACGGTTCGTCTCACGGGTAAAAGAGGGACTGACCGCCGTCGTCCGGCTCGACGCCTTTCCCGACTGGGATTTTACCGCCGTCGTGCGGGAACTCAACCCCGTCCTCGATCCCATGTCGCGGACCTTAGAGGTAACCCTCCGCTTCACCGGCAATATCGAAGGCGTCCGGCCCGGTATGTACGCGGAAGTACGTATCATCACGGAAAAGAAAGAGAACATCGTGAAGGTTCCCGCCGACGTCCTCATCCGCCGTTTTGGTGAGAACTTCGTCTTTGTCGTCACCGACGACGGCACCGCCGAGCGCCGTATCGTCAAGCCGGGCATCGAAATTGATAACATCATGGAAATAACCCAGGGACTGTCACCGGGCGAACTGGTCGTCTACCAGGGACAGAACCTCCTGGAGGACGGCACCCGGGTACGCGTAATCGATACGGTGGAACCGCTTGCAATCGAGCAGGAGCGACCATGAGTCTCAGTAAACGAGTCGTCGGCAGGCCGACCACCGTCCTCATTATTTTTGTTCTCGTCGTCGGTTTCGGCCTCTATACTACCAGCGACCTCGCCATAGACCTCTTTCCCGAGATCGACCCTCCGGTCCTGCTGCTGTTCACCAACTACCCCGGCGCCGGTCCGGAAGAGATTGAAGATTCCGTCACCAGGCCGTTAGAAGGTCAGCTGTCCAACGTCAGTAACATCGAGAAGATCACCAGTACCTCTTCAGAAGGTTCCAGCCAGGTCATGATGCAGTTCACCTACGGAACCGACATGACCGAGGCGACCAACGAAGTTCGGGACCGGCTGGAACTGGTAAAGGACTTTCTTCCGGAGAGTGCAACCTCCCCACAGATATTCAAGTTTGATCCCGCCCTCATTCCCATTCTGCAGCTGGAAGTTTCCGGCAACCGGACCCCCGAAGAACTGCGGCAGCTCGCCGAGAACGTCATACAGCCCCGGGTAGAGCAGATCGAAGGAGTCGCCCTCGCCGGGATTCAGGGTGGCCGGGAACGGATCATCCGCGTGGAAATACCCCAGAACCGCATGGAGGCCTACGGACTCAACTTCAACCAGATCGCCGGGGCGTTACGGGCGAACAACGTACAGCTCTCCGCCGGTAATATCACCGAAGGTAACCGGACCTATCTGGTCCGTACCGCCGGTGAGTTCACTTCAGTTGAAGATATCCGCAATACCGTCATTACCTATCGGGGAACCGAAACGGGAGCCCGAAATGCTTCAGTACGCCTTCGAGACGTCGCAAACGTCTACGACGGGTACCGGGATGAGACGAGTGCGGTCTACATCAACGGACAACCCGGCGTCTTTGTCATCGTTCAGAAGCAAAGCGGTACCAACTCAGTCCAGGTCGCCGACACCGTTCTGTCCAGGATAGACCGGATTAACGAAGCCTTACCCGTCGGCGTGAAGCTGAACGTTATTCAGGACTCCACCACACTGATCCGGGACAGTCTTGAAGACGTCTCCAGTTCGGCAATTTTCGGTGGGTTGCTGGCCGTGGCAATTCTCTTCTTCTTCCTGCGGAGTTTTCGGACGACCCTGATTATCGCCTTTTCCATTCCCGTATCTATCGTCATCACCCTGATGTTCATGTACTTTGCCGGATTGACCCTGAACCTGATGACCCTGACCGGACTCGCCCTGGGTGTAGGGATGCTGGTGGACAACAGTATCGTCATCCTGGAGAACATCTTCCGATACCGGGAAAAGGGTGCCAAGCTCACCTCCAGCTCCATCCTCGGCAGCCAGGAGATGATCACCGCCATAACCGCTTCCACCCTGACCACCGTATTCGTCTTCCTGCCCCTGGCGATTTTCCGGACCCAGCTTGACGTCATGGGCGAACTCTTCAGCGACCTCGCCTTTACCGTGGTCATCAGCCTCCTGAGCTCTTTGGCGGTAGCGGTTTTTCTCATTCCCGTCCTCACCAGCAGGTATCTGCCCGTCCGTTCCCGAAAACAGCGCCCCCTCAGAGGCGCACTTCGGTGGATTGACGATCGCATGGCTCGGATGTTTACCGGCCTGGACAACGCCTACAAACGCAGCCTCGACTTCTCCCTCCGCCACAAGTGGCTGGTCATCGTCCTCGTCCTGGGCATCTTCACCGGCAGCCTCTTGATGATCCCCATGACCGGCTTCGAGTTCATGCCCCAGCAGGAACAGGACACCGTTCAGTTGAATGTAGAAATGCCCATCGGAACCCGCCTGGATGTCACCCGGTCGGTTCTGAAACAGATGGAAATCGTGGTACAGGAAGAAGTATCAACGTACCGCGATATCATCATACAGG
>JBAYPC010000315.1:0-3849 GCA_041677905.1 Alkalispirochaeta sp.
GCAGCCTGGGGACCCCTGGTCGAAGGTTCACCGTCGGGGACCCTCGAACTGGTGATAGTGGAACCCCGTAATCCCGACGCCGACACAATTTCCGCGATCCGCGGCGAGATTGAGCGGTCCGACCTGCCCGTACCTTGCGATCTCCGCCCACTGATCGACCTCACCGTTCCTGAACAGAACGAAGCCCTGGACCGGGGCGTCCGCTTCGGCGGCTGACCCGCGCCGTCCCTCCTCTCGCGCAGTCACGCTCCGCGCTCTCACGCCCCGCGCGGTCACGCCCCTTCGGGAGTATGCAGCCAGCACGCCACCGTATGACCCTCTTCCGTAGTCGTTACCGGCGGATAGTGAGCCCTGCATTTGTCGGTGGCAAAAGGACAGCGAGGTGCAAAGTGACAACCCTTCGGCGGGTTGATGGGCGAGGGAACGTCACCTTCAATCGCCTTGATCCCTTTTCCCCGATCTTTCATCTCCGTACTGGGGAATGCACCGATCAGAGCCTGTGTATACGGATGCAGCGGCTTCTCCATAATCGTCCGTTTTGGCGCTGCTTCAACAATGCGGCCCAGGTACATGACAATGATTCGGTCACTGACAAACTCGACAACCGAAAGATCGTGGCTGATAAAGACATAGGTAAGATTCCGCTCTTCCTTCAGGTCCAGCAGCAAATTTATGATCTGCGCCTGGATGCTTACGTCCAGGGCGCTGACCGCTTCATCAAGCACCACGAGCTCCGGGTCCAGCATGAGGGCCCGAGCGACTCCAATGCGCTGTTTTTGTCCCCCCGAGAACTGGTGAGGATACCGATTGCGGTATTCCGGACTGATTCCCGTTTCTCGGAGAATATCCTGAACCTTCCTGTTTCGCTCCGCGGGAGTCCCGATTCCGTGGACCCGCAGAGCTTGTCCGAGCAGAGCATCCACCCGTTTTCTCGGATTCAGACTCGACGACGGGTCCTGGAATACCATCGCCGTCCGGCGCCGGAAATCCTTCAACTCCTGGGCGTTCAACTCAAACGGATCGGTATCGTGAAACCGGACAGCCCCGCCGGCCTTGTCTTCCAGCCGAAGCAGGGTTCGTCCAAGAGTGGATTTCCCACACCCCGACTCCCCGACTACCCCCAGGATTTCTCCTTCCCGCACGGAAAAAGAAACACCATCCACCGCTTTCACAACAGAGTCGCCGACGGTGAAATACGTTTTCAGATTCTCTACAGTCAATATGTCGGTCATTGGATCACTCATTCCGGATCACTCCTTCGCGGTTGATGAACTGTCCCGGTCCGCTCCAACCGCTTCGCCTTCAGGAGGACCGTCGGGATACCAGCACCACGCCTGGTGGTCGCCCCCCTCTGAGAAACCGTCGGGAAAGGTGGTCAGGCACTTCTTTCCCGGATGGGGGCACCTGTTTGCAAAGGGACACCCGTCACCAAGCGTTCTCAGATCTGGAACCGTACCCGGAATTGCCTCCAGCCGCCGGGCTTCCCGGTACTTGGGATTACCCGGCAGGCTGTTCAGCAGACCTTTTGTATAGGGGTGGCGGGGTGCGGTGAAAATCTGTTCCACACTGCCCTGTTCTACCGCCCGCCCGGCGTACATAACCGTTGCACGATGTGCAATTTGCGCCACAACTCCCATATCATGGGTTATCAGCAACACAGACACACCGATTTTTTCCTGCAACTGGGCCAGCAGATGGAGAATCTGGGCCTGAATGGTGACATCCAGCGCCGTTGTCGGCTCGTCGGCGATGATCAGACCCGGTTCCGGACTGGCCAGGGCCATGGCGATCATGACACGCTGGCGCATACCACCGCTTAACTGATGGGCGTATTCATGGGCCCGCTTCTCAGGTTCCGGTATTTTCACCAGATCGAGCAGTTCCACCGCCTTGTTCCACGCGTGTTTCCGGTCCAGTTTGTGGTGAAACCGGAAGACATCTGCAATCTGGTCGCCAATTTTGAAGACCGGATTAAGGCTGGTCATAGGTTCCTGGAAGATCATACTGATCCGGACTCCCCGGAGAGCACGGTGTTCCTTTGGAGGAATCGAGAGGATATCCCGGCCGTCAAATACAATGCGACCGGCATCAATCCTCGCCGGGGGCATCGGGAGAAGACCGGTGATGGCATGGGCGGTCACACTCTTTCCGCATCCCGATTCTCCGACCAGAGCCACCGTTTCTCCCTGACGGATATCCAGGTTGATACCACGGACGGCGCGGACAATCCCCCGAACAGTGTAAAAACTGACATGCAGGTTTTCTATCTCTAACAGTGTTTCAGCCATATTCAGTGCAGTCCTTTATCAGTCCTTCATCCGGGGGTCCAGCACATCCCGCAGACCATCGCCAAAGAGGTTGAATCCCAGGACCGCCAGCAGAGTGGCAATACCGGGAAACGTGACAATCCACCAGGCGCTGGTGACAAACTCCCTGCTGGAGGCGATCATAAGTCCCCATTCCGGAGTCGGCGGCTGTGCTCCCAGCCCAAGAAAACTCAACGCAGCAGACGAGAGAATCGCCTCACCTACCCCCAGAGTTGCCTGGACAATGACCGGTGCCAGACTGTTGGGGAGAATGGACCCGAACATCAGTTCCAGGTTCCCCGTTCCCAGACTCCGTTCGGCCAGAACGTAGTCCGCTTCTTTTTCCGCCAGAACCGACGCGCGGACCAGCCGGACGTACCGCGGCAGCTGGCTGATACCGATTGCAATCATGGCGTTGGTCAGGCTGGGTCCAAGGACCGCAACAATGACGATAGTCAACAGAACGTAGGGAAAAGCCAGCATGATATCGATAAAACGCATCACGATGCGGTCTATGAGACCACCGTAATACCCGGAGACCGTTCCGATAACAACACCGCCGACCATGGCGATACCGACCGAAACAATTCCGATGGTCATGCTCAACCGGGCACCGTACATAATCCGACTGAGCAGATCCCGGCCCAGATCATCAGTCCCGAGAATATGCGATTCCGTGAGAGGCGGACTCTTCCGGATCGCGATATTCTGTTCAATCGGGCTCATCGGTGCGATCAACGGTGCCAGAACGGCTACAAGCACAAATACGACGATGATCATCAGCCCAACAATAGCAGCCTTGTTCTGACGAAGTCGTATCCAGTTCTCCTGAAACGGTGTCAGGTCCGAAGGCGCTTCTGCCGGGACAGTTTCATCACCGCGATTTTCTTGACTCATACCAGGTGTTTTCTCCCGAAGTTCTTTCACCAACTTTTTCCTACTGCAGACGAATTTTTGGATTCACCACAGAGTACAGTACGTCTACAATCAGGTTGATCAGCACAAAGACAGTTGATACAACAATGACACCGGCCTGAACGGCGGGATAGTCCCGTGCCGCAATAGCGTTGTACAGCCACCGTCCAATCCCCGGCCACGCAAATATCGTCTCCGTCAGAATAGCCCCAGCCAGGAGCAGACCGAATTGAATACCCACCACCGTGACGATCGGCAGCAGGGCGTTTTTCAGGGCGTACCGGAAGATCACCTGCCCTTCCGGAAGACCCGCCGCCCGGGCGGTCCGCACGTAGTCCTGACGAAGCGTTTCCAGCATGCTGCTGCGGGTTGTCCGGGCGATAATAGCCAGGGGAATAGTGGCCAGTGCAATCGCCGGTAAAACAATGTGACGCAAGGCGCTCCAGAGGTACTGACCATCCCCCTCTCGAAAGAGAAGAATAAGACCATCAAGCAGATAGAACCGTGTTATCGGAGTAAACCACAACCGCACGTTCATGCGCCCCCCCGTAGGAAACCACCCCAGACCGACACTGAAAATCATGATGAAGACCAGAGCGAGCCAGAATACGGGCATACTGACCCCCAC
>JBAYPC010000316.1:0-3825 GCA_041677905.1 Alkalispirochaeta sp.
CTGTTTGCCCCCGATGGTGAGTCCCCTGACAGACAGGGCATCCAGAAGTACCGGGCGCGTAAATGCGCCGGGCCTGCCGATATCGACCAGATCAACCAGCGAAAACAACCGACCCGGATCGCCGGATGCCGCCAGAAAGGCCGCGGCCAGGTCCCCTGCACCTAACTGCCTCAGCGAGTCAAAGCGGGCCATCTCTTCCAGGAATATCTGATTAACCACCAGGGGGTCAAACCGATCGAAATACCCCGTCAAGGCGCGATAACAGTCGGTCCGACCGCCGATGAAAAGCCGGCTAAAACGTCGGGCCGTGGTGGTTGCATTCTGACCGGTACGGGCCGACCGTCTCAACCGCGCCAAAAGAGTCGGCCCATCCATACATATCGGCAGGTCAACGGGGATGTACTCCTGTACTGCCCGGACTGCTCCGGACCAGATATGCCCGTGGACGAAGGCATAATCGGGAAAATACCGCTCCAGCAGAAGGGCCGCCGCCAGAGCCGGGTAGTACTCGGTCCCGCGGACAACTCCGTCCGGCCGCGTCGCTACCGTCACCACGTCCGTCGCATCAGACCGGCCCGCCGTCCATACCACATCCTCTTCCGGTGTGGACCGTTCGTTTTGCAGTTCAACGCCGTCCCGGAAATTTTGAAAGAACTGCCGTTCAGCGCGGCGGTATAGCCGAAAACCGGCCGGCTCCAGGCCCTCCTCAAAAGTGCCTCGGGCTTGAGGCTTGACATCGGGAAGACCCGCTGCGCCGGTGAAATGGTGGAGGAGGGTTACCGTTTCCCGGTACGCGCGGTCCCAACGGTGAAAGACGGTCGAGTCGGGACGGATGTACAGCCGAATTTCCAGTCCCACACCAGGTCCTTCAGTTTTTCCAGCGGTCCTGGCGGTCCAGCTCCGCCAGGACCTGGGTGACCTGGTAGCGGGTCAAGTACTCTCGTCCGGGTGGTCGGTCCAGGCTGATGATATGTCCGGTTTTGGAGTGAACAAAGGAAACACGGGTAACAGCGGCATCGGTGCCCGGGGTGTTTTCGGCGTGGTGCTCCCGGTAACCTCTGTGTATCAGGCGTGATCGAAGTTGTTGATAGGTGAGATTTGTCGTGTCACCGCTGTTTCCCACATCGGGAGTATAAACTCTGCAAGTTGAGTTTGCAACTAAAATTCAGTTGCAACTCCCGTGCCAACTCCTCCCCCGTAAAGTATTTAGAAGCGTGTTGATAGAGTCTCTATAACTATTTCCGGAGACTGAAATTGGAACCTGAAGAAGCTGTTCTCAGTTCTAATGTGTGGCCATATCGTGATTTAGACCAACAAAAACAACAGTCTTCTGTATACTCCCTGGACATGGCGTTGTACTTGACAGGGTGCTCCCAGAGACTAGAGTGGACGGTATGAGACCGGTATATCTTGACTACAACGCCACTACTCCGGTAGCCGATGAAGTCCTCGTGGCGATGCTTCCCTATCTAAAGGGTCAGTTCGGCAATCCTTCCAGTGCACATGTCTACGGTAATGATGCCAAGCGGGCAGTGGAGGCGGCCCGTCAGGAGGTGGCGGATTTTCTTGGATGCGAGCCCGGTGAGATTGTGTTCACCAGTGGAGGCACTGAGTCAAATAATCTGGCTATTCGCGGCGCGGTTTTAAACAGACGCCGACAAAGCCATTCTGGTGGTTCCCAGCGTGGTGGTCACATTATCACGTCGGCGGTGGAGCATCCGGCGGTGCTGGAGGTGTGCCGCTACCTGCAACCCCGGGCGTTCGACTTGACCATTTTACCGGTGGATTCTTCGGGTACCGTCGATCCAGATGATCTCAGGGGTGCACTTCGCCCTGATACGGTGCTCGTATCGATCATGCACGCCAATAACGAGGTGGGTACGATCCAGCCGATTCGGGAGCTGGCTCGGATTGCCCGGGAGGCGGGGGTTCTCTTCCATACCGATGCCGCTCAATCTGCCGGAAAGATCCCGATCGATGTGAGAGAACTCGACGTGGACCTGCTGAGCGTGGCGGGTCATAAGATGTATGCGCCGAAAGGTGTCGGAGCACTCTATATCCGCAAGGGCGTCCATCTGGAAAAACTACTCTACGGTGCGGATCACGAACAGAATCTCCGGGCGGGAACGGAAAATGTCGCCCAGATTGTTGCTTTAGGGGCGGCCGGTCGAATCGCTCGGGACGGCGTGGATGGGTTTGAAGCTCATTACCGCACAATTCGAAATCATCTGGAGAACGTATTGACATCTGCTTTCCCCGGTGCCCGGGTAAACGGCCATTCCCACAACCGGCTTCCCAACACCCTGAGCATCTCCTTTCCCGGTATTCAGGCCCCGACACTCATCTCCCGGCTGTCGGGAGTTGCGGCTTCCGCCGGATCGGCCTGTCACGCTGAAAGTGTAGAGGTTTCGTCGGTTTTGGAGGCTATGAAGGTGCCGATGGAGTACGCCATGGGGACAATTCGTCTCTCTACCGGCCGGGAGACGACCCGTGAGGAGGCCGAGCGGGCGGCCGCCGAGATAATCTCCGTAGCTCGGGAGCTTTTTTCGGCCGGCGGGATCGACCGGCCTGACCGCACCGATATAAACGAGAAGGGCGGCCGCCCCGGGAATAGCACCAACCGAACGGTGGGGAATCACCTCAACGACGAGACTACCGAAAACGTGAAGCTGACCCGATACACCCAGGGCCTGGGATGCGCCTGTAAATTGGAACCCCGGAAGCTGGAAAACGTTTTGCGGGCGGTGGGTGTGTACGGCGGATTGGAATTCGCCGATGTTCTGGTCGGGCCGGAGTTCTCCGACGACGCTGCGGTGTACCGGCTGGATAACACCCGTGCGCTGGTCCAGACGGTCGACTTCTTCCCACCGATTCTGGACAACCCCCGGGACTACGGTGCGGTTGCAGCGGCAAACGCGTTGAGCGACATCTACGCCATGGGTGGGACGCCGCTCTTTGCGATGAACATTCTGGCATTCCCGAGCAGCGGTCTTCCTGAATGGGTCATGGAAGAGATTCTCCACGGCGCCGGTGAAACGGCGTCTGCTGCAGGCATTCCTATCGTGGGGGGTCATACTATAGTTGATTCTGAACCCAAGTTCGGTATGGTGGTAAGCGGTCTGGTTGATCCGAAACAGATATGGCGGAACGGCGGAGCCCGACCCGGGGATGTTCTGATTCTGACCAAGGCGGTAGGCACCGGTATAATTACGACTGGTATCAAGCAAGGGGTCGTTTCCGTTGATGGTATATTCGATGTGACTCGCCGAATGCGAGAACTGAACAGCCCGGCGGCGGAGGTACTGAAGAGCTTTACCGTTCACGCTTGTACCGATGTGACGGGATTTGGACTCTTGGGGCACCTCCGGGAAATGGCCGTCGCCTCGGAGTGCAGTATGGAGATTGTCACCGATACGGTGCCGTTCATCCCGGATGTCCGCCGTCTCGCCGCAGCCGGGGTCATACCGGGTGGTACTCGCCGAAATCTTCGGTATGTAGAAGGAGTGACCGATTTCGGTAATTCCTCTGAAGTCGATCGTCTCATACTCGCCGACGCACAGACCTCCGGCGGGCTTCTCGCAGCGGTGCCGGCCGAGCAGGCCGATGAGGCAATCCGGGAGCTCCGAATTCAAGGTGTGACCGATGCAGCGATAATCGGTACGGTCGGTGCACAAGCACCGGCACCCAATCAATTTGTGTTGCGGATAGAGTATTCATAACCGTGTTTAGACAAGCGCGGTGACTCATTGAGGCGTAGGGACTTATGACGGGAAACCGACTTTTCGGTCTCCCGATCCCGTTTCACGGAGGTCTCTATGCCCATTC
>JBAYPC010000317.1:0-3815 GCA_041677905.1 Alkalispirochaeta sp.
AGAGCGACGTTGATGACCAGATCGGGCCTGGTCTTTTCAAGAAGGTCCGTCAGCTTGTCCACATCGTCGGCGTCCACTTGCCCGGTGGCAATGGTCCGGCCGGTCCGTTCTTTTACCGATGCGGCGATGGCGTCACATTTGGAAAGTGTCCGGCTCGCCAGAGTGATGTTTTTGAATACAGCCGGAAGTTGGGCGCATTTATGAGCAACTACAGATCCAACACCACCGGCACCGATAATCAGTACGTTTCCCATGTTTTTTCCTTGTTGGTAGAATGGCTACCGTTCAAAATACGTATATCCTCGCATACTCTCCTCATATGCGTTCATGACAATTCGTCGCTGCTGGGCTGTGATGGTCCCCGCCCGGACGGCATCTTCCGCCTTTTGCCGAAAGAGTTCAATCAGGTCTTTGGGCTGATATTCGACGTAACTCAGGACATCGGCGATAGAATCTCCTTCAATTTCACGGACGAAGTCGAAGGATCCGTCGGGGTTGATTCGGACGCTGACGACGTGGGTGTCGCCGAGGAGGTTGTGCAGGTCTCCCAGAGTCTCCTGATACGCTCCAACCAGGAAGACCCCCAGGTAGTACTCTTCATTGCCCTTCAGTTCATGGAGGGGAATCGTCTTGCGAACGTCGTGGATATCTGCGAAGGTGTCGATTTTTCCGTCGGAATCGCAGGTTATGTCCGCCAGGATGGCCTGCCGCTTGGGTTCCTCGGTCAGGCGGTGTATGGGCATCACCGGGAATATCTGCTCTATGGCCCATACGTCGGGGAGGCTCTGAAAGACCGAGAAATTCCCGTAATAGGTGTCATAGAGGGACTCGGCCAAGTCGTCAAGCTCCCGGGGTACCCGCTTCACCTTGGTGAGGAGCCGGGAAATGCCGAGCATGATGTCCAGAAAGAGGTTGTCCGCCAGGGCTCGCTGTCGAAGGGATACGTTCCCGGACTGAAAATCTTCGCGCACTTCGCTGCGGTAGTAGACGGCGTCGTTGTAACACTCCTGTACGTTCCGGGTGGTCATGCTCTGTCGTACTTCATAGAGATTTCTGATGGAATCGGGCACGTCTTCCGGCGGTTCCTCCGGGATCGGTCCGGGTCGTGACTCGGTGACGTCCAGGATGTTGAAGAGAAGTATGGACGAATAGGCCACGGTGGCGCGGCCGCTCTCGGTGATGATAGTCGGGTGGGGTATCTCTTTCTCGTCAAGAACGGACTGCAGCACTTCCACTACGTCCCAGGTGTACTCGTCGAGGTTGTAGTTTTTGCTGTGAAGAAAGTTGGTCTGGCTGCCGTCGTAGTCCACCGCCAGGCCTCCGCCGATGTCGATATACCCCATAGGACAGCCCTCGTTAACGAGATCGGCGTAGAAACGGGCCGTCTCCCGGACGGCGGTCCGGATATCACGGATGTTGGGGATCTGGCTGCCCAGGTGGTAGTGAAGGAGCCTGACCGAATCCAGCATATCCTCAGTTTTGAGGGTATCTATAACGTCCACAAGCTGCCCTGTGGTGAGGCCGAAGAGGGAGTTGTCCCCGCCGGAATCCTGCCAGTGTCCGCCGGCCTGGCTTGCGAGTTTGATTCTGATCCCGATCAGCGGTTTTATGCCCAGTGACCGGCTGCGCTCCAGAATGGTGGGGAGTTCCGTCGGTGTTTCTATGACAAAAAAGACTTTGTACCCCATGCGGGTGGTCTGAAGACCCAGGTCGATAAACTCGGGGTCCTTGTACCCGTTACAGATGATGAGACTGTCCTTTGATGGAACCTTTGCCAGGGCGATGAGCAGCTCCGCTTTACTGCCCGCTTCAAAACCGTGGTCGTAGCGCTCACCAAAGCGGGTTATCTCATCGATAACCTGGGCCTGCTGGTTGACTTTGATTGGAAAGACACCCTGGTATCGGCCTTGATATCCGTTACCCTTAATGGAAGTCCGGAAACTCTCGTTGAGTCGCGACATCTGCTGGTCCAGAAGGTTTTCAATCCGGAGCAGGACGGGCATGCTAAACCCCCGGGCGTCCAGACCCTCAATGATATCCATGAAACTGACGGATACAGAACTGTCTTCGGTCTGGACTCTGACGACCACATCACCGGAGTCGGACAGATCGAAGTAACCGGCCCCCCATTCCTTGATACCGTAGGTATTTGCGGCATCACTGATTGTCCATTGTTTGTGAATCTTTTGCATTTCACCGGAGAGAATACTCAATGGTTGCCCCGGTGTAAATCATCTTTCATCTGCGGCGCGATAGTGGCATGATAGTGACATGACAGGAATTGACCTAACCATCAGCCGGGAGCTTTCCATTCCAGCAGATAGAGTCGCCGCGGTTCGCTCACTGTTTTCAGAGGGCGCAACCGTTCCGTTTGTCGCCCGGTACCGGAAGGAACGGACGGGTGGTCTGGATGAAGTCCAGCTGCGCCAGATAATCGAGCGGGACACCGAACTGACGGACCTGGAAAAGCGCCGTGGCAGCATTCTGGAAATGCTGAAAGACCAAAAGCTGCTGACCCCTGAACTGGAACAGAAGATCAGGAGCGCCCGGGACCGAAACGTTCTGGAGGACATCTACGCTCCGTTCCGAAAGCGTAAGGAGACCCGGGCCGACAAAGCTCGGGCTGCAGGGCTTGGTCCCCTGGCGGACGCTCTTTTCAAAGGTACAGATACATCGGTGGTGGAGCTGGTGAACACCCTGAAACCGGCTTCCCTGTCCCACGAGGACGCCCGGAAGGGCGCTATGGATATTCTGGCCGAGCAGGCGGCCCACGATGTCGATCTGAGACAGAAGCTGCGGCGCCTTTTTGAGCGGCAGGGGGCGCTGGAGAGTAAGAGAAAGAACCGTACTGCCGACGAAACGTACCGACAGTACTTTGAATGGCGGGAACCGGCGGGGCGGACGCCGTCCCACCGGGTGTTGGCCATGCTCAGAGGAGCCGCCGAAGGGGCCCTGACGGTGACCCTGCGCCCGCCGGAAGTGGCGGCGATCCGTCTGGTCCTGGACTATTTTGTCGGAGACGCCGATTCGCGGAGGCCTGTACAGGAGCGTGAGGGTACCCAACGGCAGGAGTTGTTCAGTGAAGTTGCCACGGACTCGTGGAAGCGGCTGCTCTTACCGTCACTGGAACGGGAAGCCCTTACCGCCGTTCGGGACAGAGCCGTTCAGGAGGCGGTAAAAGTCTTTCAGCGGAACCTGGAAGCCCTGCTGTTGGCCCCGCCCTTAGGATCACTGCGCGTCATGGCTTTGGATCCGGGGGTACGGACGGGGTGTAAAGTTGCCTGCATCGGTCCGGCCGGGGAGTTTCTGGAATCGGCCCAGGTGTATCCGCTGCCCCCGCGTTCCGACGAAGAGGGGGCGGCTCGCGTGCTCAAAGGTCTGTGTGAGACTCATGAGATTGAGGCGGTGGCGGTGGGAAACGGTACCGGCGGGCGGGAAACCGAGGCGTTTGTCCGTGACCGTGTCCTGCAGCCGGGAATGCTTCTGGTAAGTGTCGACGAGGCGGGGGCGTCGGTTTACTCAGCTTCAGATATCGCCCGGGAGGAGTTTCCCGACATGGACATCCACTTTCGGGGAGCCGTCTCCATCGGCCGGCGCCTGCAGGACCCCCTGGCAGAACTGGTCAAGATAGACCCGGCATCTATCGGTGTGGGCCAGTACCAGCACGACATTCCATCCGGTCGGCTCCGGGACGCTTTGGGGGCAACGGTAGAGAGCTGCGTTAACCGGGTAGGGGTGGATATCAATACCGCCGGGGTTCCTCTGCTGTCCCGGGTGGCGGGGCTGTCCCCGCGGCAGGCCCGGGAAATAGTGCT
>JBAYPC010000318.1:0-3790 GCA_041677905.1 Alkalispirochaeta sp.
CCCCTCACCGGTTGTCCGCGGTACAAACCACGTGGTCGGCCAGGTGGGGTCGGTCCGCTGGTCCAGCGCGTCGTGCACCTTCTCGGGAAGGTCCACCGTCCAGCCCTCGGCGATCTGCAGTACCGGCCCCTGCCCCTTCACCAGGTTGACCCGGGACATCGTCACCGGCATACCCCCACGGGTAAGAAAGTCGGTGGAAAAACCGCCGCCCCGGAAGTAACCCAGATTGGCGGCACAGAACCTGGTGTGTTCGACACACGCAGCGGCTTCCTCACCGGTAATCTCCCAGAACGGCTTCATCGCCGGCTTCCCGTCTTTTTCCTGCCGGCCGGTACCGTCAAGAGTGGTGGACCCGCTGTTGATCAGGTGGATGATACCGTCTTTCGCAACTCCCCCAAGAGAGTGACCGGTAACACGTTTGACCGCGTCGGGACTCCAGTACGTCCGGACATCACTGAATATCTGGGCCGTCCCCGTCATAAGGTGACCAAAGAGCATGACCACGCCGTTGAGGCTGTCGTTTTCGGTGGCGAAGATGTAAGGAGCCCGAATACCGTCCCAGTCGAAGCTGGAGTTAAGCATGGTCTCCATGAAGTCACCGTTGGGCAGGTAGTCCGTCCACTGCCGCTGCCCCTGAAATCCCGCCGCAATTGCGTTGTGACCCAGCGCTTCTTCACCAAACCCGCGGGCAGCAAGAGCCGGATTGCCCCGCATCAGGTCCTTTCCGATAAGGGTCATCTTGACCGACGTCTCCCACTCACGGTCTTTCTGCTCCCGCGAGTGCTGTGCCGCCGGGGCGTTGGGGTCTTTCCCCTCTTTCAGGTTTTCTTTCACCCACGTTATCGCCCGCTCGTACTCTTCCGGATCGTATATCTCCAGTTCTATTCTTCGGGACACTTCGCTCATGTCCACGTACTCGTTCCGCATACCCAGGTATTCCTGGAAGAAATCGGGGTCCACCGTAGAACCGCCAATACCCATGGAAACCGAGCCGATGGAGAGGTAGGACTTACCCCTCAGAACGATGACCGCCGTAGCCGCCCGGGCAAACCGGAGAATCTTCTCCTGCACATCCGCCGGGATGGAGTCGTCATTCAGATCCTGTACTTCATGACCGTAGATACCAAACGCCGGCAGCCCCTTCTGGGCGTGGGCGGCCAGTACCGCCGCCAGGTAGACCGCACCAGGGCGCTCGGTCCCGTTAAAACCCCAGACCGCCTTGACCGTCATAGGGTCCATATCCATCGTTTCGGTGCCGTAACACCAGCACGGCGTCACCGTAAGAGTCGCCCCAACCCCTTCCCGTTCAAACTTTGCCTGGCACGCCGCAGACTCAGCGACCCGCCCGATAGTTGAATCGGCAATGACCACCTCAACGGGGGTACCGTCGGGATAGCGGACGTTCCGGGTGATGAGATCAGCCGCCGCCCTGGCCATACTCATAGTCTTTTCTTCCAGGGACTCCCGAACACCGCCGAGACGGCCGTCGATAGTAGGGCGAATACCGATCTTCGGTTTATCACCGGCAAAACGCCATTCATCTGTTTTTTTAGGTTCCGGTTTCCAGTTCATTCTGTCCTCCTGAGTGTTGGTAATTACGATTCGATCACGACGCCTTTTTTCAAAATGATATTGGCGTACAGTGCTTTTTCCGATGTTGTCACGGTTGTGTGGGCGTTCCGGGCGCGCTCATAAAAGGCAAACCGCTCCATATGTTCAATGTGAGCCCGCTCGGGCTCGTGCTTTTCCACAAGCCGGCGGTACTCGTCCCAGATGGGAGTCTTGACCGGGTCACCCGGCGGTACCGCCATCAGAACGACGGGGTTCTCCACATAGGGATCCAGGGGGAAAAACTCAAGAATGGCATCCAAAAGCGGCGGAATCCCCACCCCGTCGGCGCGGATCACCCGCCTGGCGTGACCGCCGACGAAGTAGTTGCCGTCGGCAAGGACCAGTTCATCGCCGTGACCCATCTCCATAAGAGTTTTCAGCAGGTCCGGCGACAGAACAGAAGGTATCTTTTTCAGCATAGACAGCTCCTCTTAGTATTATCTCACACCTGTGTATTATCTCACGGGCCGGGCCGTCGCGCCACGGTCATCCGTTCGCCCGGCCACGGCCGTCGCGCCACAGCCGCCCGACTTCCCGTCGACCGTGCCATCGCGTCTCACCCCGTGATTTTCGGCGCGTGTTCCAGAACGTACTTCTCCGCCTCACCGTTCCACAGACCGTTATGACGGGCGATGATCTCCGCCAGATCGGCCATAAAGGGATCGCTCTTGCCCAGCTCGGCCATATCGGTAATTGCCGTCAAGGGCATGTCCACATGAGTGTAGATCAGCTTTTTCCCACCGGGAATGTTGGGCAGATTCAGGGTCGTCTCCACCACCGCGTTCAGCCCCCCCACATGGGTAATCATGATCGACGGGTTGATCCGCCCCTCCTCCATCAGCTGCAAAGAGATACGCATGTCCTCGGTGTTACCACCGCTGGTGCCGACGTAGAGATGCCCCTCGTAGTGGAGATCATAGAAGTTGATCCGGGCGGTAAAGTCCGTACTGGTAGGCCCCGCAAAGAAGTTGAGACACCCGCCCCGCCGGAGAATCCGGTCCCCCTGCTCAATAACCAGCCCAACCGGCGCCATGACCAGAACATCGTCATAGCCCTTCCCATCGTCGGTCAGCCCCTTCAAGTGCTCCACCGGGTTGGATATCTCGGCAGTGTTGACAAACTTCAGAGTTATACCGTCTTTCTTCGCCGCTTCCACCGGAAAGAGTTCCTGAGCCCGGGCCAGCCGCGCATCGTCGATATCAGTCACAACCAGAAGACTGGGACGCCGGTCACCGTGAAGCGCCAGGTCCACCGCCCCAAGCCCCATCGGCCCCGCCCCCGCCAGAATGGCCATCTTACCGTTTTCGCGAATCCCCATCTGGTGGTCATAGGTACCAATAGGAACGTGATAGGACGCCCGAAAAGCACCGACAATACAGGACATCGGTTCACTGAGACTGCCAAAGTAGACCGCCTCACCGTTGTAGGGAAGCAGACAGTCCATCTCCATCACCTCATTGGGAATAATAACGTGAGTCGCATTCCCTCCGATGTACCGGTACGAGTAGCCCGGCGCGTCCAGAGTCCCCTTGTAGTTCAAAGCCGGCTGAATAACATACCGCCGACCCTCCTCGTACTTGTGTTTCCACGCCGAACCCACCTTAAGCAGCTTGATCGAAAACTCGTGCCCGATCATCACCGGGTTCTCCGCGATATCCGCCGGCACACGCTTGTGGTCCGCCCCCTGCTCCGCCGCCTTGTAACTGCTCATGCAGAGACTGTCGGAAACCACCTCCCCTAAAATCTCCGTATCCTTCGGTTCAGGAAGCTCAAACGTCTCCATCCGAAGATCCCTCTTCCCGTACATCCTGACTGCCGTTGTCCGCATATTCACTCCTCCTCACTAATTTCTTTTCTTTTTTTTGTTTTTACCGCCCGGTTCAACGGAGTTGTTACCAGAGAACTGCGGGCTCCTACACAACCACCACGGTGACACCACACGCTTCCACCTGAGCCCGCATGTCCTCGGTTATTCCACCGTCGGTGATAAGTATATCCACCTCATCAAGAGGCATAACCTGGGTAAACCCGCGCTTGCCGAACTTGGACGAATCCACCGTCAGCACCGTTTTCTCACAGTGGCGTGCCATAGTCCGGGATACCTCGGCCGCCTCAACGAAGTTCGTCGTCAGACCGTGTTCCACCGACACACCGTCGGACCCGATAAAGGCGATATCCA
>JBAYPC010000319.1:0-3784 GCA_041677905.1 Alkalispirochaeta sp.
CAGACACAACCCCAGACTCGCCCGCCCGGCCACCCTGTTGGGTGGCGCTCCAGATGCCCCAAATAACCAAGAGAGCCGCAACGGCTACCGCAATGATCGTGTACTTTTTCATTTGACTGTTGTTCCTTTTGCCATTTCCGGGAGGCTCCCCATCAGTTCCTGGAGGTATGACGCCGCCGCCGCGGTGAGTATCTTCGCCTCCTCCTGGGCCGCTAGAGCCGCATCAATCCGGTACAGCCCCCGCCGGTGCTGCGCCTCCGCCAAAAGTAAATCTCCAGTGGTCGCCCGGTTTGTGGCGTAACGGTCCTGCACCGTCTTGAGAATACCCTCAGTGATCTCGGCAGAACGCCGGGCGTCCCGGATCGCTTCACCGGCCAGTTCGTACTGCTGGTATCGGGACCGGATCGCCAGAGCCAGATCGCGCTCAGACTCCTCCAGACGGACGGCGACAAGAGAGCTTCGGGTGTCAAGCAAATCAGAAGTGAGACGGTCGGTCCGGGTGGTACGCAGTGGCAGGGCCAGGGAAAACGAAACCTCCCAGGTATCTACATCGCCTGAGCCTCCCCGACCGTCGGTTGAACTCGTATCAGATATGCTGCCAATAGTGACGAGGGACGCGCCGTAAGACAGAGAGACCGTAGGATCAGCCGTGTTAAAGGCGACCGACGCCGTCTGATCATAGCCGGAAAACCCCGTACGGATGACCGGCGCTCCCACCGGGCCGTCCAGTGCCTGGACGGCCCGCCCGTTCGCCCCAATCTCATCCCACAACGCCCTGATCCCCGGATCATTCCGGACCGCCCAGGCAGTCAGCTCCGGAGGACGGGGAATATCAGGCAACACCGCAGGCGGCGGGTCCAACTCGGCGTCCTTCCAGCCAACCCGGTACTCCTCAAGCCCCGCCGCGTACAGAAGCTCCAGCGCCCCCAGACGACGGGCCAGCACCCCCGCCCGCAGGTCGGATTGCGCCTCCACCAGGTCATCCTCCGCCGCCTGAACCTCCCGCAAAGAAACGTTCCCCCGCTCAAACCGCTCACGGGCCACCCGGGCAAGCTCTTCGGCCGCCGCGTATTCGCCTTCCAGAACCACCAGCTCCTCCTGGGCAAGCCAGGCCGCCCGGTAGAGGACCAGCAGGTCCGCGTAAGCCGCAGCAAAAGCGTACCCCTCCGCATCCTGAGCCCGGATCAAGTCCGCCGCCCGGGACTCAGAGACAACCCGCCGGTCCCGACTGAGACCGATCGGAATATCCACCGATGCCGCCGCACCGACAGTGGTCCTGTCCGAAAACGACGACCCTTCCTCGGTCACCATCGTCGCCGACGGAGTAAACCCAAACCGCACATCCCCGGGGTAAGATGCCGAAAGAAGCTCCTGCTCCCCGGCAACCCGCTCCAGCCGCGCCGACCGGACCTCCGCCACCTCACCAATACCCGCAACAATTTCTTCAAATCCAAGCGCCCCAAGAGGCACACCACCGGTGGCCACAAACCACATAGCCGTCAGAGCCAGAACACCAACCGTTCCCGTCGCACCGTTCTTCATATGAAAAACAATATACAGAAAAATATGAAGAAAGAATGAAGAAGTGGCAGCGATTGTATGAATCCACGGATTATGAAGGACGAACCGACCCGGACGAGTGGCCGTGCAGGCATTGTTGACTAACCATCATGACTAACCTATCATAAGTAGTATGAAAACAGTTACCGTTCACGAGGCGAAAACACATCTTTCCCGGCTGTTGCGGACGGTAGAAGCAGGCGAAACCGTCGTTATTGCCCGGGGAAGTGTACCGGTTGCCCGCCTTGTACCGTGGGAGGACGACCAACGGCTCTTTGACTCAGTTCCCGGTCTCATCGTCCGTATGGACAAGACCTTTGACGACCCACTGGAGGACTTTGCACCGTACATGGCGGCGGAAGAGCCGGAATGACACTCCTGTTGGATACCCATACCCTGCTTTGGATGCTCAGTAAATCGGCCCGCCTCTCAAAACGGGCGCGGACCGCCCTTGCAGACCGGGGAAACGATCTTTTTTTGAGCATTGCCGCGTACTGGGAGATCGGAATAAAGATCAGTCTCGGCAAACTGGATTTGCCTCCGAAATGGGAAGAAACAATTCCTCGAGAAATGACACGCAACGGAGTCTCGTGGTTGGGAATTGAACCCGAACACGTTGCCACCGTCGCGAAGCTACCGTGGATTCATCCCGACCCCTTTGATCGCATAATGATCGCCCAGGCACTCTGTAAAGAATGTACGATCATCACGGCGGATCCCTTCTTTCGCGACTATTCCGTCCCCGCCATCTGGTAAAAACCCCCGCCCGCCTCGTCTAACAGAACAGCTAAAGAGCGTGCGTGTTGCCCCCGGACTTTTTCTACGTTATAATTAAATTATAACCAAGGAGGCAGAAATGATTAAGCAACTCCGTAAAGTCGGCAATAGCAGCGCCTTAATCCTCGACAAGCCCATCATGGAACTTCTCGGGTTAGAGGAAGACGGTCAAGTCCAACTCACAATCCAGGACGGGAACCTGATCGTTTCTCCGGCTAACCCACAACTTGTGAGCCCCGAGGAAATAAACAAGAAGCTCGAGTACGTTATCAAGAAACGGAAGGACGTCTTGAAGCGGTTGGCCCAGTAATGCAGCCGGTCGCTTTCCTGTCAGTAGATGACGTCTTGCTGATTCATGCCCGAGTTATTGAAGAATTCGGTGGGGATTCCGGGCTGCGTGATCGCGGGTTGCTCCAGGCCGCCGTGGCCATGCCACAATCCACCTTTGGCGGCAACGACCTTCACCCAGGGCCCGCCGGCAAGGCCGGGGCATACCACTTCCACCTGTGTGCGAATCACCCGTTCATTGACGGTAACAAACGGGTTGCCGTGGCTGCCGCCGAAGTCTTTTTACTAATCAACGGACATGAACTGTCGGCCTCGGATGATGAGATTGAAGAACTCACCATGGGTGTTGCCACGGGTCAGTTCTCCAAAGGCCAGGTGATCCAGTTTTTTGAGAAGTTTCTGACCGAATTGTAGGCCCGTTTGGATGCGCCCAACAGCCACCGTCTGGCCAACCGATGGTGGATATGATTGGGCCACGCCGCAGCGACAAGGGTGTTTACGTCGGGTATGACGACCATTGGACTATTCCTCATCGAGTGCCTGTTTGACATCGGATGTCCCAAAGGAAGGGGCAGACTCGCCCACCGAAAATGTAGGGAACGGACCTTCACCAGCGGCTATTCAGAAAAACCATTATATCGAACCATCCCGGACGCAGGGTGTCGGGATCGTTCCTCGGGCTTCGCCCTGCGGTACGACCCTAATTCGAGCAACACGACCTTGTCGTGTGACCAGACCGGTTCAACCGAGTCCAAACCCACCCGTCGGATAAAACCCGCTCGCAGGGGTACCTGCGCGGGAACATTTACCACACACAGATGCGACCATATGTAGAAAAGGGCGCCTCTCAGGGCAGATTGTGATATAGGTCGGCTTTTAAAACTGGTTGAAAAACACAATCTTAGACTGGAGAATGAGTGATGCGAGACCAGCGGACGGCTAACCGCCGCCGCTGAGCTTTGTCGTCACCGTAGCAATGCGCCGGCCGAAATGGAGGACGGGTTGAGCCCCAGAGAGGTGCATGAGTCTTCCCCGCGCACGCGGGGGTGTTTCCAACGTGAGTAATCTTGCTTGGGGGACAAGAAAGTCTTCCCCGCGCACGCGGGGGTGTTTCCGATCCGCACCATGTTCTGGGCCGGTGTTGCGTGTCTTCCCCGCG
>JBAYPC010000320.1:0-3766 GCA_041677905.1 Alkalispirochaeta sp.
GGAATCGGCGTAATGTCCTCGATGGTCCGTACTTTCAGTCCAAGCTGGCCGAGAGCTCGGATCGCAGACTCCCGTCCAACCCCCGGGCCTTTAACAAACACATGCACTTCCTGAAGACCAGTTGAGAGAGCCTTCTGTCCTGCCGTCTCGGCAGTAGACTGCGCGGCGTAAGGAGTTGATTTTTTGGCCCCTCGAAATCCAAGGGAACCGGCACTGCTCCAGGAGACTACATTCCCGTTCATGTCGCTTATCGTCACGATCGTATTGTTGAACGTCGCCTGAATGACAACACGCCCTTCGTAAATAGTCTTCTTTTCTTTTCGCTTTTTCGTCACTTTGGCCAACGTTCAGGCCCTCCCTATTTTTTCTTTCCTGCAACAGTTTTGCGTTTACCCTTACGAGTACGCGCATTCGTCTGCGTTTGCTGGCCCCGAACGGGCAACCCTCTTCGGTGACGCAGCCCTCGATAGGACCCGATATCCATCAACCGTTTGATATTCATTGACACCTGGGTACGCAACCGTCCTTCAACATTATAGTCATTTTCAATAATCTGCCGAACTTCGTTGAGCTCTTCGGCGCTGAGTTCATTAACCCGGCGTTCGGTATCGACGTTTGCCGTTTTACAGATAGCTATCGCCGACGAACGCCCGATCCCGTAGATATATGTCAGCGCGACATCAACATGTTTATTCGGAAGATCTATTCCTGCAATACGAGCCATCAATTACCCCTTCTGGCGTTGTTTGTGCTTCGGATTGGTGCAGATAATCCGGACGACTCCTCGCCGCCTGATTACCTTACAATTTGAACACATCGGTTTAACACTTGCACGAACTTTCATTTTACCACCTTACTCCACTTACAAGCTCCGTCGCGACTTGATCCGACTTTTTTTGGTAAGTCCGTCGTGATGGTGCATTCTTAGATGTCCCTCAATTTGAGACATGAGATCGAGATCAACTCCAACCATGATCAAAAGCGATGTCCCACCAAACAGGAACGCAACCTGCTGTGGAAAGTCAAACAAACGCTGGATCAACGTCGGAATTATCGCAATAAACGCCAGGAAAATTGCCCCGGGAAGGATGATCCTGTTTAAAACCCTGGTAAAGTACTCTTCCATTTTTTCGCTTCTGATGCCCGGAATAGACCCACCGTTTTCTCTGATATTCTTGGCGATCTCAATTGGATTCAACGTTACCTGTGTGTAGAAATAGGCAAAGAAGATAATCAGCACCGTATAGATGATCAGATAGGCGGGTCCGTCAGGCCGCATCCAGAATGCCACACGTTGCAACCAACGAACACCAGGGCCCAGTCCTTGAGCAATCTGAAGCGGAAAAGTGAGAACACTTGATGCAAAGATGACCGGAATAACTCCGGACGGGTTGATCTTGAACGGCACATAGGTGTTCTGCGCGCCGTACATTCTCCGGCCGACTACCCGTTTTGCGTAGTGTATTGGAATTTTCCGCTGCCCTCGCTGCTCATAGACAACCAACGCCACAACACCGACAAACATTATGAACACAACAATGACAAATACCGGATTCAGATCGCCGGTACGGACCCGTTGTACAAGAATCCAGATCGCATTCGGCATTCTTGCAACGATACCGCTGAATATAAGCAGCGAAATCCCGTTGCCGATACCGCGCTGATTGATCTGTTCACCAAGCCACATAAGGAATATCGTCCCGGCGGTGACCGACAGAACGGAAACAACCGTATAAAGGCCGCGCGAGATTGTTATCGCGTCGGGGATGCTGTCGGCGTAAACTGTTACGGCAAATGACTGGATCAACGCGACCACAATTGTACCGTACCGTGTGTACCGCTGAATCTTCTTTCGACCACCATCTTCTTCAGAAATCTTCTTCAGACTCGGAAATACCAGCAGAAGAAGCTGCATGATGATCGACATCGAGATATACGGCATAATCCCGAGCATAAAAACACTAAAACGTGAAAAGGCACCGCCGGCGAAGAAGTCGAGATAATCCGTAACTGATATTCCCGCCCCTGCCTGTTGGGTCATGAAATATGTCTGTAGTGCATTCAGGTTGATCCCGGGAATGGGAATGGTAGCGCCAAGTCGGAAAATGGCCAGCATTCCCAATGTAAACAACACACGTTCCCGGAGATCCTTGATTCTAAAAATGTCTGCAATCGGATTTGAGGCCATACGCCTTACCCTTCAACTCCCTCGGTAGTGCCGACTGCAATGGTACCCCCGGCTGCCTCGATTTTGCTCTGAGCCGTTGCTGAAACGGCAAGACCCTGGATTTTCAACGCCTTGTCAATCTCACCACGTCCAAGAACTTTTACATTTTCGACGTTCTTTCCAATTATCTTTTTGGTCCGAAGGCTCTGTAGATCAACCGTCTCGTTCTCCTCAAAGGACTGGGACAACTGGTCAAGATTCAGTGGAAAATAAGTTGTCTTAAACATGTAGTTAGAAAAACCACGTCGGGCAACCCGCCGATACAACGGCATCTGTCCACCTTCAAAGCCGGGACGAACGCCTCCGCCGGAGCGGGCATTCTGCCCTTTATGACCTTTACCCGCGGTTTTCCCCGTACCAGTTGCTATACCTCGGCCAAGACGTTTACGCTTTTTGGTCGCACCGTCCGGTAAATGGATTGTATTCATTTTTCTTCCTCTACCTGTACCAGATGGGAAACCGTGTTGATCATACCCAGGATTGCTTCGTTCGATTCATGTACGACAGCGTGCCGAATGCGCTTCAGCCCGAGAGCTTCAACTGTCCGCCGCTGATTCGGCTTTCGTCCAATGGGACTTTTTACCAGTGTAATCCGTATTTTCACGAGTTATCCCCACATATCCTTTAACGTTTTTCCCCGGTTATAGGCGACTACACGGGCCTGCATTAGATCATCAAGCCCCTGGAATACCGCTTTCACAATGTTAATCGCATTCTGACTACCCATCGACTTACTCAGGACGTCGTTAATCCCACCAACTTCAAGTACAGCTCGGACCGGGCCGCCGGCGATAATACCGGTACCGGGAGCTGCAGGCTTGAGCAGTACTTTAGCGCTCTTGAAGCGCCCCTGCACAGCGTGGGGAATCGAATGCTTCTGTCGAGGAACCTCGATCATGCTGCGCTTTGCCCGATCAACACCTTTTCGAATAGCCTCAGATACGTCGTTTGCTTTGCCGTACCCGTAACCGACGCGCCCATTCTTATCGCCCACCACCATTAGTGCTGTGAAAGAAAAGCGCCGTCCGCCCTTAACTACCTTGGCGACCCGGTTCAGCTTGATCAGTTTTTCTGCAAACTCTTTGTCCATACCACGATCCACGCAATACCCCCTAAAACTTAACGCCGGCCTTGCGGGCGCCTTCGGCGATGGACTTGATGATACCGTGGTAGAGATAGCCGTTTCGGTCAAAAACTGCTTCGGTGATCTTCAGACCCACCAGTTCTTTACCAATGGCCTCACCGATCTTTTGACCGTCCTCTACATTAGCTTTCAGCCCTTTCATATCAGCCTTAACACTGGAAGCAGAAGCGAGCGTACGCTTGTTTTCGTCGTCGATCGCCTGTATATAGACGTTCTTGTTGGACCGAAAAACACTCAGACGAGGACGTTGCGCTGTGCCGGTTACCCGGCCACGGACACGCAACTTTCGCTTTGCCCGGCGACGATTCTTTTCAATGATTCGTTTCATATCGCTATTCCCGTCCTACTTGATACCGGACTTTCCGACTTTCCGCCGTACGTACTCGTTTTCATAC
>JBAYPC010000321.1:0-3764 GCA_041677905.1 Alkalispirochaeta sp.
GATCCGGGAACAGGGCCTCATGAAAGCAATAGCTGCAGGCAAAGCGATCTACTGCGAAAAACCCACCGCCACCGCCACCGCCACCGCCGTCGCCCTTGCCAATGCAGCTAAAAAGGCGGGTATCAAGAACGGCGTTGTCCAGGACAAACTCTGGCTCCCGGGCCTGCGCAAACTGAAGTACCTCATCGACACCGGCTACTTCGGAAAAATCCTCTCCGTCCGGGGCGAGTTCGGTTACTGGGTCTTTGACGGCTTTCACCAGCCCAACCAGCGCCCCAGCTGGAACTACCGCAAAGAAGACGGCGGCGGCATGATGATCGACATGTTCTGCCACTGGCGCTACGTCATCGACAACTTCTTCGGTGAAATCAAATCCCTCAGCGCCATCGGCGCCACCCACATCCCCCAACGCGTGGACGAGCACGGCAAAACCTACACCTGCACCGCCGACGACGCCGCCTACGGCACCTTCGAACTCAAAAACGGCGTGATCTGCCACTTCAACTCCAGCTGGGTAACCCGCGTCCGCCGGGACGAACTCCTGACTCTCCACGTGGACGGCACCGACGGCAGCGCCGTAGCAGGCCTCCGCAACTGCCTCGTCCAGCACGACGCCGAAACCCCCAAACCCGTCTGGAACCCCGACATCCCCAGCCCCATCGACTTCCTCGCCGGCTGGACCGAAATGCCCACCCGGGACACCATGGACAACGCCTTCAAAGTCCAGTGGGAACTCTTTCTGAAACACGTCATCGACGACCACCCTTTCCCCTGGGACCTCACCGAAGGCGCCAAAGGCGTCCAACTCGCCGAACTCGGCCTCACAAGCTGGAAAGAACGGCGCTGGCTCGACCTCCCCGCTCTCTAAAAAACCCCAATCCCGATCCGGATGTAGTTGAACTTACGTTCTGCGGAGTCCCATCCCCGGTACCGCAGCTCCAGCCCGGAACGCCGGGGCGGAGCTCCGACCGCCTACGGTGGCACCCGGTCCGCCGTACCCTGCGAGGGGGGTGGTCCCGGCGGTCTGGTTTAGAAACTCAGCGGAACGGAGCCTGGTCGCACGCCGCTTTGCGGTCGTGCACGGCCAGGCATCCCGGTTCAAAATAAAAATGATTATGACGCCTTTTTAATGGTCAGACGAAGGCCCAGCGCACGAAGCACTGACTCCAGAGTCCTTATTGTTGGATTACCGTTGCGGGACAGCGATCGATACAGATGCTGGCGATTGAGGTCGGTTTCTTGAGCAAGTTTGGTCATCCCGCCATTGGCGTCTACCACCGTACGGATTGCCGTCAGAAAGGAATCGAGATCGCTATCCTGTTCAAACAGTTCCAGTGAAGCATTGAGATACTCCAGTGCTTGAGCAGGATCTTGCACGTGTTCCGTTACGAGGTCGCGAAATGTTCTCATACCAGTTTCCTCTTTAAGAACTCATCCCACAATTGATGAGCTCGTTTGATATCTCGTTTTTGAGTTTTCTTGTCACCGCCGGCCAGTAGAATTACCAAGGTATCCTTTGCGGTTCCGAAATAAACCCGATAGCCGGGTCCGAAATGGAATCGGAGTTCCGAAAGTCCTTTTGCAATCGCTTTATAATCCCCAAAATTTCCGCGTTCAATCCGGTCCAATCTGGCAAAAATTCGTGCTCTTGAAGCTGGGTCAATATCTGCTATCCACTGACTGAACGGCTCTCTACCGTTCTCATCGGAATAGATCAATACTTCCCAGCTGTGGGCGATCATGATCAATAGTCGCTTAAAAGCGACGAATTGTCAAGGGTAGGAAGAAATCCGGTATAGGGGGGACGGAGTTCAATCTGAAACAACCATATTGTCGTAATGGTGTTGTTGTGGTACTCTTGAGAGTGAATTAGGAGTGAATATGGGGTATATTGCGATAGCAGACCTGAAAAAAACGAAGGTACTGAGTCAAAAACTTGAAAATGACAACGAGCTCATCGTCACCCGGGACGGGAAACCGATGGCAATCCTCATCAGCGTGAATCCCGATGACGTTGAGTCGTCTCTGTCGGAAATTCGGCGGGCCCGTTTTTCTGCGGCGGTCACACGTATCCGTGAACGGGCAAGCGAAAATCCGCCGGATCTGTCGGTGGTTGATCGCGCAGTCTCAGCGGCACGTCGAGATCGCGGGTAATGCAGAGGATTGTGCTGGACACCAATGTGCTCGTTTCCGGACTCATAAGTGCATTCAACCCGCCGGGACGGATCGTCGACGGGTTGCGGGCAGGTTTACTACAGCACTGTATCGACGACCGGATCAGGACCGACTACCGGGACGTGTTAGGGCGACCGGAGCTGGAACGCTGGATACACCCCGCCGACCGGTCGGCGATTATTGACCATATCAGAACCTCCGCGCACAAAGTCGATACGTTTCTGCCGGTCGAGGGACTTCCCGACCCGGACGACGCACCGTTCGCCGAGGTGGCTGCGATCGCACAGGTTCCGTTGATCACCGGCAACGGGCGCCACTTCCCCAGGGCAATCATCGGAGATGTGGTCGTACTCTCACCAAGTGAGATCATCGAGTCGTTGAGCCAAACCGATAACCCCTGATCCCAAACCCCATGAGCGGGCGCTCGATTTTGTGTTACATTAGTAGTGGTATGGAACAGCAAATTCGCGATTCAGTAGAGTATCTCAGACGGCGACAAGATGAGTTGCAAAAACGATACGGCATAAGAACTATTCGCGTTTTCGGAAGCAGGGTTCGGGGAGACTATTCTGTTGACAGCGATATAGATATTCTCATTACCGCCGAACGCCCGTACAGATTTGACCTCTTAGGGCTCATCGATCTTGAGCAGAAAATCAGCGATGACCTGGGTATGCCTGTTGACCTGATTATAGAGGAAGATCTGAAACCAAGTATTGCCAAGTCGGCTCTGGCGGACTCTATCCTGGTATGAATACAAATGCAGGTAGAGAAGCACTTGATGATATCAGACGAAATCTAGAGCTGGTTGTTGAATTTACGAAGTCGATGGATCGTATTGAGTTTGAAGGTGACTACAAGTCCCAGTACGCGGTGATTCGTGCGCTCGAAATCGTGGGTGAAGCTACCAAACGCATTCCGCAGGAAGCGCGTGACGGCAATCCGGCAATACCTTGGAAAGCTATGGCCGGTATGAGGGATCGTTTGATTCACTCCTATGATAATATTAACGTCGAAATCGTTTGGAACACTGCTCGTGATACGGCACCGAAGGTGCTTTCCCGAATAACAGACCTTATACGGAGCAGCAACTCGAACCAATCGCAGACAAAAGACTGAACGTAGTCGTTCATCGAGAGTGTTGATGGAGGTAGCGGTCCTCACAGTCTTCGAAATTTTGAAAAAAGAATGTTGTGATTGAACTGTTGCCCGGGAACATCACCGCACCCTTTCGTCTTTGGATATTGAGTTATCATCCTTGCGTCACTATTCTGAGTGAGGGAGGTTGTCTATGAGCCAGATAACAATTCGTGACCTCCCGGAGGCTGTTGAAAAAGCGATCCGTGAGCGGGCACGCAAACGCAACACAAGTCTCGATCGGATTGTCATTGAACTGGTTGAGGAAGCCCTTGGAATGTCCGGCGCTTCCGGGAAAAACCGTGACCTGAGTCAACTTGCCGGCACTTGGGACGCCGAAGATGCGGAATCCTTCGATGCGGATGTCGAATCAATTCGCAGGATCGATGGGGAAATCTGGGACTGATGACGGTCTGTCTGAAGACCAACGCCTATTCAGCCTTTAAGCGAGA
>JBAYPC010000322.1:0-3721 GCA_041677905.1 Alkalispirochaeta sp.
ACAAGATATTACGGTCCGATTGTGAGCAACTCCTGGCCGAACTGAATCAAAGCAATCCGTGACCCCCGCGCCTATTTTTCAGACATTCTGGAGGCAATTGCAGCCATTGATGCGGCACTTGAAGACGTTGATCTTGCCCTGTACCCCGCCTATCCCCCCACCTCAACCCAGCCCCCGCCGCTCCGGGTAGACCTGATCGCCGCGTCAATGAACTCAACACCCTTAAGCCCATCCACCACCCCGGGAAACGTCAACGCCAGCGGATCCGCCGCCTTCCCGGCAATATGCGCCGCCACCGCCTCAGCCACATCACTGTAGAGATTGGCAAACGCCTCGGGAAACCCCTCAGGGTGACCCTTCACAATCCGACACGCCCGGGCCGAAAGCGGCAGAACACCCGGCCCGTTCGGAACAAAACGCTGAATCGGCGCATCGAGAGTGCGAAACTCCAGCTCCTGAGGCACCTCCTGCCGCCACTCCACAGTCCCTTTTGAACCACTCACCCTGATCTTCAGCGAGTTGTCCACCCCCGCCGCCGCCTGAGTAATCCAGAAGACCCCCCGAGCACCGTTGTCCATCCGCAATAACGCCCCCCCGAAATCGTCAAACTCCCGCTCCGGAACCACCGCCCCCAACTCAGCTGCAACCGAGGCAACCTCAAGCCCCGTGATATACCGGATCAAGTTATGCGCGTGAGTACCAATGTCCCCCATCACCGCAGAAGGACCCCGCCGGACCGGATCAAACTTCCACGACAACGGCTGCCCCGGAACCCGTTTCACCGCCCGGGCCTTCCCGCCCTGAACGTACTCAACCTGGACAAGACGAATCTCACCCAACTCACCCGCCTCTACCAGCGCCCGGGCCTGCCGAACCATCGGGTACCCCGTGTAGTTATGAGTCAGACAGAACACCGTCCCCGCCTTCGCCGCCGTCGCGACAAGCGCCCGAGCGTCCTCCAGCGTGTTCGTCAACGGCTTGTCACAGATCACGTGAAACCCCGCCTCCAGCGCCGCCGTCGCATAGGGAAAGTGACTGTCATTCGGCGTCATAATCGCAATCACATCCGCCCCATCCACACGCTTCCCCTCACCCGCAAGAAGCTCCCCCACATCCCGATACACCCGGTCGTCCGCAATCCCAAACCCCTTCGCCGCCGCCGCAGACCTCCCCTCATCCGACGAAAAAACACCCGTCACAATCTCGTACCGATCGTCCATCCGCGCCGCCATCCGGTGAATCCCCCCGATAAACGACCCCGGCCCGCCCCCGATCATCCCAATCCGCACCTTCCGCCCAATCATCTCCATAACCACATTCTCCCGCATACCCGCCTCCTCTTTATTCATTTCTATATCGAAACTGCCGTTTTCTGCACCACATCCCCCTCCAACCGAAGGACCACCCCCCTCGCGGGCGCCGGGCCCCACCTCAGTAGGCAATCCCCAGCCGAACACCAAACCGTGAATCGTATACAACCCGACCATAGCGTTCTTCAACAGTACCCAGATGCCCCAACTCAACAGTAACAGTCGGGCGTGTGACATTGGAAAACGGGACAAACAGCGAAGCCGCGACATCATACCGGGGCTGCCGGTAGAACACCGGCAACCGACCCCGGGGAAACCCCCGTCGGACCGAAAGTTCACCACCCAAACCCGAAACCGAACGCACACCAACACCACCCCTCGCCGCCACATCGGTTGGTGTAATGATCGACCCCGTATCGACATACACACGACTCGTCTCACCCAAAGGAATCCAGGTGCGAACATTCCCAATAAACTCGTCAAGGACTACGTTGAGATAAGGAGAAATAACGGCGATCGTCTCGGCCACGTTCCGGGGCAGTAAAAAATAACCGTCGACAGCCATACTCACATCCACCGACGGTCCGGTGTGTTCGTCAAATATCTTCAGCACCGACACCGCCCGAGGTTTCAGAAGGGGCATCGTGATGAACGGCTGCATAGCGGTGGATCCTTCCGGCATCTGATACCCTATGATGGAGTCCATCCCCAACGACGTTTCCAACCCAAGGGGCATCGTCGATGAACGCACCGCCGGCGCGTTGAACTCGACGTCGTACCGGGCCAGCGCCTTCACGTGTCGGTTGGTGTGGTCATCAAAAAACGGTGCCGTCGTCCCGGCAAACTCCCGTTCAACCGCCACTCTCAACGAGCTGCGCCACCGTTCAGTCCCCGCCCAGCGCCGACCCCCTACAAGCATCACGTTGTTGGGGGCAATCAACGTCTGAAAATAGTGGTGTTCCAGAAAGTACTCACCAAAATCGACCGTCGTCTGCGTATGGGATGACCGTTGATATGACCGCCTGGGCAGAAGGTCCCCCGAACTTATGCGGTCCAAATGGACCCACAGTTCCCGCTGCCCAAGATTTTTCAGAAGAGCCTGTTCGCTTTGAGAGTGGATCATCCGGACCACATCTCCGTTGCCGTCAAAGAGAATCTTACCCATACCGTGGGTACCGGCAATTTCCGCTACCGCGTCGGCCAGATCCTCAGGAGTGTTGAACTCAAATGCCGCAACCTTGTCCCAGTCCTGAACCACCGCCACCGTCCGTTCCGGGTGAGAGGTGTCATAATAGATCACCGACGGGTGAATAAGCCCGGTGCGATTAGTTCCAATGACAAAACCACCGTCCAACCCCCACATCCCGGCTATCTTGTTGAGCATGAGACCCGTATCCGTACAAACCCCGGCCCGAACATCTTCGCCCTGCACGTAGGCCCGCATGGCAGCAAGCAACTCCGCATCATCGGTTATCTCGTCTCCGTTGGGGAAAAAGGTCAGATCACTCTGCCACAGCTTCTCCGAGTCAAAGATATCCCGCCCCAACGTTCCAAAGAGCTGCAGCAGAAGCAGCTTCTCGTCCAGACCGCTCGTCTTTCCAAACACCTCCATGTCCCGGTAAAAACCGTTGATGTCAAACGTATCCCCCTCCGTCAAAGAAGAGATCATGAACATCCCCGTCTTCCGAACCTGTTCATCCGTCACAGTTTCAAAACTGTATTTGTCGGCTCCGGCCCGGACAGGTCCGTCATACAGAACATCCACACCGGCAGTCCCGGATAAAGCAAAAAGCTGACCCTGAAAAACAACAACGTACCGAGTTGGAAAAACCCCCTCGTCCATTCCCGGGAACACCCCCGACCCAAAACCTCCGTCCTGAGAATAAAGAACACCTGCCGAGGTAACGAGCAACACCCATGCCAGAAAAAACTTAAAAAACAACAATTTCCGAGGACTAAGCACAGTACCAGTACACCGACAAGACCGAGAAAAGACAACTGACCGTACACGGCAGACCGTTGAACTCTGCCGGAATCGTCTCATGAAAAGATACCCTCATCGCTCCCCGGCGCCACCAGGCCAACCAGACCCACCGAAACAGCTTCGTACCGTTCCCACCGCGTCCACCGGAGTGAACCCTCCTCAGTCACCCCAAGGTCGCCGCCGCCGGACCCGCCGGACGCACCGTTCCACCTAAACCGGCCACGCCAGAACTCACCATCCCGGTAGCCAAAACCCTCACCGGCATCGCCGTACACAGAACCTTCAGCCATACCATCCCCGTCGGGCGCCACCAATAGACGCAGAACCCCGCCCCCGGCCTCACCGGTGTTCTGCCGCACCCCTTCAAAGGGTACGATATAGCCGCCCCGGACAAACATGGGAACACGACCCAGCGGCGCATCGCAGG
>JBAYPC010000323.1:0-3708 GCA_041677905.1 Alkalispirochaeta sp.
CCCGTTGTCTCTCAGGAGATTGCGCATGGCTGCATACCCGATCATGGAAGTGCGGTACGGCTTGGTGGAAACCATTGCGATAAACGAATCGGCTACTGAGATGATCCGCGCTTCGACCCGAATCTGGTCTCTGGCTATTCGTCGCGGATAACCCTGACCGTCCCAGCGCTCGTGGTGCTGTAACGCCGCTATGCCGATATCTTCATTGTATCCAAGTTCCTTGATGATAATTCGATATGAATGAACCGGATGAGTCTGCATCTGCCGTTTTTCATCGACAGACAGTTTCCCCTTCTTACCGATGATTTCCGGGCTGATCCTCAACATACCCGAATCTCGAAGCATGGCGGCCGTACCAAGCATCATGATCCGGTGCCGGGAAAACTGAAGTTTTCTGCCGACTAATACGGACAGTATCGCCCCGTTCAAGGCGTTTTCTACTTCACCGGTATCACCCTGCATTCCGTACAGGATGTACTGGACAACCTCGTTGCTATGTTCTTCAACGACTTTAAGCAGTCTGTCGACAACACCGTTGATGCTGTCCTGTTCGACGTCATCACCCGCCCGCATCCGGCCGAAGAGGACCAACAGCTCTTCCTGCAGCGCTGAGTAAACCGATACAACCGATTTCTGACCGGGTGTCTTGAAAGCCTGCATAAAAAAGGCGTTGAACGCCGTCTGCGGGTCATCTGAGATCGCCTCACCTTCACTGTACACTTCGGTGATGTTCCATTTCCGCAACCGCTCTATATCCCGTTCTTTTACGGGAATCCCTTCAGGCACGAAGAGACTCTCTTTGTCGATATACACCGGTTGAGAATACCGTTGTCCTGGAACAAGTTTATCAACTTCAATCGTTTTCATTTTTCAATCAATCGCCCCATATTCTCATCAATTTGCATGACGAATGCAAATATCTCTGCAATTGGTTCATAGAGTTCTTCAGGAACCAGATCGCCCGCTTCCAGGAATACAAGGCGGTCTGCGATGTCTTTACCATCGACCAGGGGAACACCGTAGCGAACGGCGGCTTCCGTTATCTTTCGGGCCATTTCGCCGCGACCGGTTATCGCCACAAGCGGTGCAGGCAAAGACCCGTCATACCGAAGAGCCGCTGCAAACGGTTTAACCATATTGTTCCATCCGGCCGAAGTCTGCCTGTTCCTGCAAAACTGACAACCCGTCACTTTTAGATACACCTTCAGTATGTCCCGATACTCCAAGGGCCGCAAGTAGTTCCTGCGGCGGCTCTTCCACTTTTCCCTCACAACCCGCTTTCACGACACGGGGGCGGTGCTGCAAATTCCAGTAAAACCACCAGCGTCCATCTGAACGGGGAGATTCTACTGAAAGCAGGGCTCTCAGCGGGGTACTCTGCCGAGGGTCGACGCCGATTTTCAGAACTGCTGAAAGGATACCCGATCCGGACGAGGGAAAAGTAGCGCGAATTGGAATGATAACCCAATGGAGATCACCATCAACGGGTCTCAAGGCGTTGTACACCTGCACCGGGTGAGTTACCGTGAGGGACCTGCGCCGACAGAAATCTTTCAGAGTCATTATCGGGTCATTTTGACGTGATCGATCTTGGTGCTGTTCAGACAAACCGGCAAACCACTGGATCATCTGATCAACCAAAGCGGGGTCGGAGGGAGAGGAATCGGCAGTTTCAGGCATAAGACCGCGGTCCGCCAGCTCCACGGCCCACCGCGCAACAACCCGATCATTTCGGTCAGGAGGTGTTCCCCGCCGTTGGTTATACCGCTGCAGTGCTTTCCGGACAAACTCAGCAGAAATGGTTCTCCGAGATGCTATCAGCGCCGCCAGAACGGTCCGAACGGCAACGGTATCAGGAAGGTTCAGTGACGAAATCAGCGATGGTGGTACGACCTGTCGATCCGCCTGAGGAGCGCCCGCTTCTCGTTGAAGCAGATGGAGAACTACCTTTCCGGCCGACCGGGCAACCCAAAAGGTCACGAGTTCTCCGATTCGCAGACCGGCGGCATTCCGCGCAACTACACGCAAAGAGGGTCCGTTAAGGAAGACCCTCCCCTGGGCTAGTTTTACAACGCGGAGTTTGATAATTGAACCGTCGGAGATTTTCGGAACTGCTAGTCTACCACCAAGGCGTACATTGGTGAGAACAACCATTCCATCCGGAAAATTCCCCACGGTGAATTAGTCTGTGTCAGACCTTCTTCTTGCGAATCAGTTCGGCAACTTTTGCGGCCTTACCAACACGCTTCCGAATGTAGTAAAGCTTGGCACGACGCACACGACCGCGACGAACAACTTCTATCCGTTGAACACGGGGGCTGTGAATCGGAAAAATACGCTCCACCCCAATGCCGTAACTCAGCTTCCGAACAGTAACCGACTGGCTGGCGCCACTGCCGTTCCTGGCTATTACCAGACCTTCGTATAGCTGGGTTCGTTCTGTTTTTCCTTCTACAATACGAAAGTGCACTTTTACTGTGTCACCTATACGAAAATCATCAACTGTTTCTTTTACCTGCTTCGCTTCAACCGTCTTTATAGCGTCCATGATTACTCCTTATCCTCTTCCAACATACTTTCTATTAACATCTGTTCATCCGCGCCAAGATCAAGCAAAGACAACAGCTCAGGCCGGTTCTTCGCCGTTTTTCGAAGTTTTTCGCGGCGCCGCCAGGACAGAATATCTGCATGATGTCCGGACAACAGAACATCAGGCACCATCCGACCACGGAATTCCTTGGGCCGGGTGTAATGAGGGTGCTCAAGAAGACCGTCCTGAAAACTGTCCTCTTCTACACTCTCCTGCTTGATCATACCCTCACGAAGACGGTAGACAGCATCAACAACAACCATTGTCGCAAGCTCTCCCGACGATACCACGTAGTCGCCGATTGAAAGCTCTTCATCAACATATTCGTCGATAATACGCTGATCAATACCTTCATAACGGCCACAGATAAAGACAAGGTCGTCTTTTTCCGCCAAACGGGCAGCTGCCGATTGGGTAAACCGAATACCCGAGGGACTTGGAAATACCACGTGACGGCGGTGCGCGTCAACTGAGTCCAGAGCCGCCGCCAGTGGTTCCGGCATAAGTACCATACCGGCACCGCCTCCATACGGGGCGTCGTCACACGTCCGGTGTTTGTCGGAGGCAAAGTCCCGGATATTTACGATCTCCGGTATTACCGCTTTCCTCTCGACCGCCTTTCCCAATATTGAAGTCCCAAAGTACACAGCCAGCAGTTCGGGAAACAGAGAAAGGACGCTTATTCGGAGTCCAGTATCCATCTCTCTTTGATTTCCATTCGACCCGCTTCGATATCTACATTACCAACAAACCGTTCCATGAACGGAACTAAAACCTTTTGTGAATCTGCCCCGCACCTTTCGATTTCGAGCAACGGGGCCTGACTTCCATCGATGACGGCAACAACTCGACCACAGATCACACCGTCGACAGAAACAGTCACCCCTACAAGATCATCCGTATAGTATTCATCAACTCCAAGCGCTACAGCGTCTGATTGGGGAACACGTATTTCCCAACCGGTGAGCTGCCTTACCGCTTCGGGCGTTTCCACACCCTCAAATGAAAGGACCGGTACACCGTTATGAACGGCTGCCGACGCAATCCGGAGCGGTTTCTCCCTGTTTCCAGATACCAGCGTAACCTCGGACAGATTCAAAAAATGCTCTGCTTCACCG
>JBAYPC010000324.1:0-3704 GCA_041677905.1 Alkalispirochaeta sp.
CTCAGGCTCACTCACGTGCAGACGGAACAGTCGGGCGATCTCACCGACTGAAGTACCGTCTGATCGCCTCTCCGGCGGGGCTTTCGGCGGTGTACAGTACTGTCGCAAAGGCCCCGGGGTTCTGGTGAAACTCGTCTTTTACGCGCTTTTCAAGGAGTGACAACGCCTGCACCGAATCGGTCACGCCGGTAAGCAGAGATTCGGTCTTGCATTGCAGGGACGGCACGGTGTGTGCCGCGTGGAGCGCTATCCCGACCCGGTCTGCATAGGTGGACGCCAGGTCACTGACAAGCCCGCCGTAAGCGGTACTGATCCCCAACGCTTCATAGAGGAAAACGGCTCCGCGACCGATTTTGGGGTCCGTTACCGCTACCTCGGCAGAATCGGAGAAAAGGGGGACAGCACCACGGTCTGAGGCAAAGTAGAGGGCAAGGAGGGGATACAACCACCCGCCGGAGATGCACGCTACAAGGTATCCTCGTTCAAACACAGTCAGCATAAAAATTCTCCCGGTCCTCACAGTACCGTACCCGGGCTTCCCGTTCAACTCGCTGAATACCGCCGGTCTCACGGCAGCCTGACCGATCCGGTAGTGTGCGTTGGTAACTGGACCGGCTCGGCAGAACGAAGTTCAAATTAAAAATTCTGAATAACCTGGAGACGCAGGTGCATCTACCGCTACTGGATAAAGAGTTTCATTGACGGCGAGTCGTCGATGGGGGTCCAGGCGTATCCGACTTCATCAAGGCGGGCCTCCAGGGTTGTCCGGTTGGTTGCTTCAAATCCGATGAGGACGTTGCCGGTGTCGCTTGCCTGGTTTCGGTAGTGAAAGGCGCTGATATTCCACCGGGTGCCGAGGCTGGTGAGGAAGTCGCCCAGGGCGCCGGGTCGTTCGGGAAAGTCTACCTGGTAGAAAAACTCCTGTCCGACGTTTTGGGCGGGTCCTCCGATCATGTGCCGGACGTGTTCTTTGGCGATGTCGTCGTCGGAGAGGTCGGTGTGTCCGTAACCGTGTTCGTCCATGCGTCGGATAAAGGCGGTCCGTTCCTCCGGGGTTGCTACGCTGATTCCCACCAGCACCTGGGCCCCGGCACGGCTGTTGAGGCGATAGTCGAACTCGGTGATGGCGTGGCCGCCTACCACTTTTGTGCAGAAGGTACGCAGGGCACCGGGTTGTTCAGGCATGAAAATGGCGACGAGCACTTCCCGGCCCGATCCAAAGAGGGTCCGTTCGGCAACCTGCTGCAGGCGCTCGAAGGTCATGTTGGCGCCGGAACAGATGGCTACAACGCGGGAGCCCGCCGGCAGGGTGGTGTACATGGCTCCGGCGGTGGCCAGGGCGCCGGCGGGCTCGACTATACTCCGAGTATCCTCAAAAACTGCCTTGATAGCAGAGCACATCTCGTCGGTGGTCACGGTGATAATGCGATCCACGTACGCCCGGGCAATGGCAAAGGTGTGTTCTCCTACCTGCTTTACTGCAACACCGTCTGCAAAAATACCGACGTGATCCAGGATCACCCGTTTCCCCGCTTTCAGGGACGCCTCCATGACGTTGCTGTCGGCAGGCTCCACGCCGATGATCTCGATATCCGGGCGCAGCTGCTTTACGTACATGGCAACGCCGGCCAGAAGCCCACCTCCGCCGACGGGGACAAAGATATGAGTTGCATCCGGGAGTTGTTCCAGAATTTCCCGCCCTATGGTTCCCTGACCCGCTATGACCAGGGGATCGTCAAAGGGGTGGATAAAGGTGGCCCCCGTTTCAACCGTCAGTTTTTGGGCGTGGATGTAGGCGTCGTTGAAACTGTCACCGATGAGAATAACCTCAGCACCGTGGCCGCGGACCGCCTCTACCTTGATTATCGGTGTCGTCCTGGGCATTACGATGGTGGCTTTCATTCCCAGTCGTGCGGCGCTGAGGGCTACTCCCTGGGCGTGGTTACCGGCGCTGGCGGCAATCACGCCGTTCTTTCGCTCTTCTGCAGTCATGTGGGACATTCGGTTATAGGCGCCCCGGAGCTTGAAGGAGTGAACCGGTTGAAGGTCTTCCCGTTTCAGGTAGAAATCCGTCCCCGTCGCCGCCGACAGTTTCGGCGCCCGGGTCAACGGCGTCTCTACCGCTACATCGTACACCCGAGCCAGCAGAATTCCTCTTATACCTTCCATAGCACTATTGCCAATCTCATTATCATCCATCGTGGCAGTGTACTGCCGCACCCCCTCCCCGAATCAACTACTCGGCCCAACGGCCACTCCCAACTACCACATCCAACTACCACGTCCAAATAACTCCCAAGTACCGAGCCTGGTTACACGCCTCAGCGGGCGGCTCTATACGGTACAGAACTCTCGGTCTGCACAAAAACCGACCACCGGGGGGTCACGCCGATGTTTCGCGTCTTGTGTCCCGGCGCCTCAGTGTCCTCCAGAAAGAGGGTCTGTCCGCCGGTAATCCGCCGCGTTTCGCCGTCCCCGACTTCAATCTCGATTTCTCCGTTCATCATCATAATAAACTGCCGCGCCGGCGTAGGATGCCAGTCGAAGTCGTACCCTTCGTCGGTCCGGCGAAAGACAACCCTGCTGTCGGGAATAGCGTCGGAGAGACTGCCTATCTCTCCGGCAGGATGCAGTTCAATCTCGCCGTCCTCAAAGTGGGTCACCCCTTCACTGTCTGCGTAAATCCGCACCACCGGAAACCACGGTTTTCCGCTCTCTCCACCGCCCTCTCCACCACGCTCTCCACCTCTATTCGTGTTCATGACCCACAAGGTACTTTCCGCAGCGCCGTCAGGCAACGTGTGCGGGTTGCAAGCTCCCCGCCGAACACGCTACTGTAGGCCATCGTGACTATCTCCACATTTCTCCGGAACCGGTTTAACACCGTCCTGCTCATCTTTGTCCTGCTCGGTTTCCTCGTCCCCGGAATAGAACACTTCCCCGCTTCGGTGTTGATCGTCTTTCTGGGCATTCTGATCTTCGTATCGGCCTTTCAGATATCCCTCGGAGAAGTACGGGCCATATCGCCGTGGCATTCCACCATATTCTACGTCATCCGGTATCCTGTGCTGGCAGTACTGTTGTGGTTCATCACCAACGCAATCTACCCGCCCCTTGCAACGGCAGTCCTCCTGCTCAGCCTCGCCCCCGCCGGCGTCGCCTCTCCCGGCGTTTCCAGCATCTACAACGGTAACGTCTCTCTGTCCATACTCATAGTCGTCATCAGCTCCTTTCTGGCGCCCTTTCTCATTCCCCTGGTCCTGCAGATCCTCGTTGCCCGCCACATCGAACTGGACATACTCTCTATTTTTCGGACCCTCGTTATCAGCGTCTTCGTTCCCCTCATTGCCCACATCCCCCTGCGCAAATACCCCGTCGCCGGATGGCTCAGAAAAAACGACTCCCTCTTTGTCGTTCCTACCATCGGCATCCTCGTCATGCTCGTCATCGGCCAGCAAAAAGCCTTTATCCTCGGACACGCCCTGGAAGCCACCATATTCGTCGCCGTGGCAATCGCAATTTTTCTCCTTTACTACGCCTTCGGCTGGATGCTCTTCCCCCGCTCCCCCGGTCGAGACCGCGTCAGCTACGCCCTGGGTAGCGGCGTCAACAACACCGCCATCGTCATCGTCCTTGCATCCCTCTACTTCTCCGCCGAAGTCAGCACCTTCCTGGTCACCTCCGAGCTCGCCTGGGTCACCAGC
>JBAYPC010000325.1:0-3692 GCA_041677905.1 Alkalispirochaeta sp.
CAACTCCAGGTACGGCGGGAAACTCGGGCGGTTACCTACCTTGCTGAGTCCGGTCAGGTAAAAGTTACACGGTACGAAGGAAGTGAGGCGGATATATCGGTCAGAAAACGGGAGGCAGCAAATGTCGCTCCAGCCGATTGATCTGCAGACCCTCTTTGTCCGCCTGAGCCAGATAGGTCGGGAGCAGTCGGCTTTGAAACAGGCCGTAGCACAGAATCAGACGGTTACAGGGAACGAAATTGCCCAGAAGTCACAGAATGCAGGAAATACCGTCCGGGAGCCCGACGAAGTGTCGGAAGGCCCGGAAACGGTGAAGGAAGATGGGCAACGTGAAAAATCCGAATACCGCAGTGCGTCTGACGAGGAACAACTGCAAGAGCACCCCGAATCGACAGAATCCGAGCAGGAGTTCCGCGACCCCGATCTCGGTCAGAATATCGATGTGACTGGATAGGCCATGACATTTGGCCTTTATCTGCTTCTGAACCTCGTATTTCTGCTGTTTTTTGGCTGGTGGCTGCGCCGCCTGGTAGTACGTCGTCTGGAACCGGAACGCATCCTTGCTGATTTGGAAACGGAAGTCCAAGCTGTTATCCAGGAACTTAACAACGCGGGTGATCAGAACGTCTCGTTGATTGAAGATCGTATTGCCAGTCTTAGAACACTTCTCCAACGGACCGACATACAGATAGACGAGCTGGAAACACGGCTGAAAGAGGTGGAAGAACACCGCTACACCGCTTTGGACGAAGGTGGTAAAGACAACAGTGCAGGAACCAGAGCATCCGCCCCGGAAGAAGAGGAACAGGCCTTTGTCATTCCCTTTGGAAGAGACGCCCGATCCGATACAGAGGTTGATCCGCGGCAACAGGTTTTGACGCTTCACGGCCAGGGTCTGTCCAGTGATCTGATTGCTTCGAGGACGGGTATCGCAATTGGCGAGGTGGAGCTTATAATTTCCTTAGGGACCAGACCGGGACGACAATGAGAGTCGGGATCGATTCAGATACAGCAAAGTGTAATGGAGGTCCTTTGTGGCGGACACTATGATCGGTGAAAACAAAAACACTCCATTTGTGGACCAGCTGGAGTATTACTTCCTGGAAGGGGAACTCCCGGAGGGTAGGGGGACAGCCACTTCATTGCAGGAGGAGCTGGCCATGCGGTTGGCGGATGTGCGGTTTCTGGGTGACCCCGAACTGACGGAGACTCTGGAGGCTCTATCCACACTTCTGCAGCAGGAGTCTGTCCCGGATCCGGGAGTTGTATTACCCCATTTAATGGCTCTCCGGGCGGTAGAAAACGAAGCGGAGGGCAACGACTCAACTACACCTGGATCGGATTTTGTCCGGTTTGAGTTGCCCTCAGAGAAGGGGCTTGGGAAGCTTGTCGGAGAAGAAGAGCGTCTATTACTGCGCAACGCCCAGGACCGGGGCCGGCGATTGTACTATCTTGAAGTCCACGTAGACGCACAATGGCGGCAAAATATAACAGATATAATCGAATCGGAATTTGCGGTGATTCGGCTGGAATGGCAGGATGGGAATAGGAGTATCGTTCAGGCACTGATTGTGGCTGAAAGCGAACCGGCGGTGGCACAGCTTCTGCAGGAGTCCCTTCCCGAGTCGTGTGGCCCCGTGGAAACGCAAGCCAAGCTGGTGCCGTTTGACGATCTGCTTCAGCCTCAGTCTGTGGCGCGGGGTTGGTATGACCGTGTTCCTGGAGTTCCCGTTTCCACCGACTTCGAAACGGTGGAGCGGACGCTGGTACTGTTGCAGGAAATGGAGTGGTCCGGGACCCAGGAAGACGATCCCGTCTGGTCCGAACTGTCCGCCAACGTCAAACGGTCGCTTTCATCGGATTTGCGTACGGTTTTCGAACAACTTCAACCGGCGGTCCGGTCCATTGGGGAAGAACTTGAAAAACGAGTGGTGATTCGTGTTTCCGGTAACGTGACCGGTGTCTCCACAGCCTACGCGGCGACGCTGCGAGAGTATATCTTTGAACTGGTGGTGAATGCCATCCGGCATGGGGTGGAGCTTCCTGCCGAACGTATCCGGAAAGACAAGCCCGAAGTCGGCACCGTCAACGTGCTTATTCGGCAATCGGGGCGCCGTCTCACTATTCGGGTGCGGGACGATGGTCGCGGTGTTGATCAGGAGGCGATTCGGCACGCCTTTACCCGCCAGTCGGAGGGCGGTTTGAGTCGTCTCCGTCACGCTATTCAGGAACAGTTTGGTGGTAAGCTCTCTCTACGTACCGGTGACCATGGAACAACTGCTGAAATAGATATTCCCTATGGACCCGGAGTGTACCGGGCCGGTGTGTTTCGGCACAACCGGGAGTCTTTTGCCGTTCCGGCCGCTCTGGTTATCAGCATTCTGTCGGCATCTGAAAGTACTCTCGTGCAGGACGCGTCGGGAGCCACCTATATACGTGTGGACGGTCGAGCCGTCCCGTTTCTGGAGCTGACGGGGACGGGTGAAGTATCGGGTCACGTGGAGGATCTGTCGTTTAGTGGGAAGGCGTTCGTTTTATCGTTGGGGGGGCGTGAGATCGCACTTGCGGCAGATGAGTTGATCAAGGAAGTTCAAGTCATTCCCGAAGAAGGGGACCCGGCGACCCTCTACGTCGAGGGTACGGAAAAACGACCTGTACGGGTGCGCCTTCATGACGTGTTCCGGAAGATCGGGTCTTTCGAACAATAAAAAACGGACAAAAAAAGGGACGATGTGCCTGGACGTCGGTGCACACCATCCCTGAAAGCATATTGCCTTGTACTTACAGTATCGGTTTGATTGCACCTGGACTTGACTGTCACCTTTTTGCAAAGACACATTTTTTACAAAAAAGCTTCTATATAGCCGATGTGGTATCGGCACGAATCGGCAAGAGCCGAATAAATACTGCGCGCCTGTTCGATCGCCTCGGAGACTGACTTTGGTCTGGTACCGATTTCTTGCTCCAACGCATCGGTCGCGAGAAAACCGGCGACATCCCGGCTTTCGGTAGATGTAAGGCGGGCATCAATCTCGTCCAACCGTTCCAGTTCCGGCGCCGCCGACGCGCCGAGCTCATCACAGAGGCGTAACCCCGCGTTTACGACGTCCTCAACCGCTTGGATCTGGGCGCGCAGAGCCTCAAGAACCGTTCGGGCACGGGAGGGCGTCTTGGTCCGTTGCGCGGCCCAATAGGGGGCGAGTCGAGAAGAGAGGTTTGTCGTCCGGGGATGACCTTCAATCCAGTGGCGGGGTTCTTTGAAGTCACAACCGTCGATAGCCGAACCACGGGGGGAGAGGAGGGTAGTCCGAATCGAGGGGTGGCGGCGGTTTTGTTCGGAAAACCAGGAACGGTAGACGTCCATGCGTCTGTCACTGAGGACGGCACCGCCTGATGCGGAGGGTACCGGTCGGGGTGACGCTCCGTGAAGGTAGCGGGTCATACCGTGCTCAGCGGGTGCCAACCGGTGGGCGTGTTGCCGCAGTCGATTTTCAAAGAACGAATTTGCACAGTGGGTTAGGTTGTCGGGAAAACCGAGGTCGACACCGATCATGCCAATATCGCGAGAACCGAGCATACGCGCCAGATCCCAGGCAGAGGTGGCGACGGAACCGCCGGCCCCCAGTTTTAGAGTGCGACCGAATTGGCGGTCGATAAAATTCCCCAGCGGAAAGAGGGATGCTGAGACGACG
>JBAYPC010000326.1:0-3675 GCA_041677905.1 Alkalispirochaeta sp.
AAGAACTGGTCTATCTTGATCCGCTTCAGTCCTTCGGCCCCGGTCCCTTCCGCAGTCTCATCGGTGGGCCGACGCCCTTCAAGGTACAACCGTGTTCCCGGCGCAAGATGATCTACAAAAAGCACGTCTACAATTTCCTGGCCCCCGCCGCTGTCGGAGGTATCGCCGCTGTCGCCACTCTCGGAACTATCCGAGCTATCGCCGCCGTCGCCACTCTCGGAGCTGGCGGCCAGAAGCATACCGTTGCTTTTAACACCCCGCAATTTCGCCGGCTTGAGGTTTGCAACCACAATGATCGTCCTGTTCAGCAGCTCTTCCGGTGCGTAATGGGAAACCAGACCGGACACGATCGTCCGCCCTTCCTCGCTGCCGTCGTCAAGCGTTTCAACATAGAGTTTGTCCGCCTCGGGGTGCCGCTCAACTTCTACAATTTTGGCCGCTCGCAGCTCAATCGTCTCGTCAAACCGATCTTCCGGTGATTTCGGCGCGTCCAGCTCTTGGTCTTTTTCTTTCTCCTGTCCTTCCACTGTTGATCCTTTCACTGCTTTTCCTTTTCCGTTGTCACTATCGGTACGGTTGTTACCATCGGCGCGGTTGCGACCGTCGGGGTCGTTGTTACTATCGGCACCGCTGTTACCGTCTGCACCGTTCTTACCACTCTCTGCGGCGTCACGGGCGGCCCGCTCAGCCTGGCTGCCGCTGAAACGCACTCGCAGCTCCTCTATCAGTTCATCTGGAAGCTGCTTAAAGAGAATCTCCGGCGTACCGATCTTCGTCAGACCCGTGGGCACGCCCAGATCGCTCCACTTCAGCTCCCCTACTCCAAGCATCTCCCGCAGACGCCGTGCGGTAGCCGGCAGATACGGTTCAATCAGGATCGTCAAATCCCGGATGAGATACACCAGATCACTCAGCAGAGCGTGAGTTCCTTCCGGATCAGTTTCCCTGGTCTTCCACGGCTCCCCAGCCTGAAACACCCTGTTCCCGTAACTGGACAGGGCAAAAATCTGCCGCAGACCGTCCCGTAACCCGGCCCACTCCAGCTTGTCTGTAATACCCGCTTCACGCTTCCGGACCTCCGCCCAGAACTCACTCGCCTGCAGGCGGCCCCCGGAACCACCCGCTCCCTGCACGCCACTCGCTCCCTGCGAGACACCCGCTCTCTGTGAGTCACTCGCGCCCTGCAGGCCACCCGTGCCTTGCGAGCCACCCGCAACTTCTCCGCCGAAATACCGAGCCAGAAACGTCAACGTCCGGTTCACCAGATTCGCCAGATTCCCGATCAACTCACCGTTTACCTTCTCCTGAAAATCGTGCCAGGTAAACGTATAGTCACTCGTCTCAGGCCGGTTGTAGAAGATGTAAAAACGCCAGACATCGGCGGGTATCCCCGTGTCCCGGGCGTCATTTCCAAAAACACCAACACCCTTGCTCTTTGAAAACTGCCCGCCCTCGTAGTTGAGGTACTCCGAACTCGACATGTGGTGCAACAGCGTCCACTTGTCACCACTGCCCAAAAGACTGGACGGGAAAATGACCGTGTGAAACGGGATATTGTCCTTCCCGACGAACTGAAACAGCTCCACCTCCTCGGGATTCTTCCACCAGTCCACATCCCACCGATCGGTGTGATTGGCAGTCATGGAGATGTACCCGATAGGAGCGTCAAACCAGACGTAAAAAACCTTGTCCTCAAACCCCTCAAGCGGTACCGGAATACCCCATTTCAGGTCCCTGGTAATCGCCCGCTCCCGCAAACCGTCGCGGATCCACGCCTGAGTCATCTGCACCGCATTCCGGGCCCACCGCCCCCGAACACTGGCGTCATTCATCCATTCCTGCAGCTTCGGCAGGACCGCAGGAAGGTCAATGTACAGGTGAGTCGTCTCCCTCACCACCGGAACCGACCCGTCCAGAGCACTACGAGGGTCAATCAGGTCCATAGGATCCAGAAGTTTGCCGCAGTTCTCACACTGGTCACCCCGGGCATCCTCGTAGCCGCAATGAGGACACGTCCCCCGGACGTACCGGTCGGCCAGGTACATATCGGCAGATTCACAGTAGAGCTGTTCTATCGTCTTTTCCGTTATGTAACCCGCCGCGTGGAGCTTGAGAAAGATATCCTGGGTTATCTTTGTATGCTCAGGAGTGGATGTTCGCCCCCACTTGTCAAAGGCTATTTCAAACCACTCGTAAATATCCGTGTGAACAGCGTAGTACCGGTCACACAACTCCTTGGGAGTCAGCCCCTCTTCACGGGCCCGCGTTTCAGTGGCCGTTCCGTATTCATCAGTCCCGCAGACATAGAGCGTCTCGTACCCGCGACTACGGCAAAAACGGGCAAATACATCGGCAGAAAGAACCTGAATCAGATTTCCCAGATGAGGAATGTTGTTGACATAGGGCAGCGCGCTGGTGATCAGACGTTTCTTCATGATGGCCCATGATATGGACCCCGTACCGCCACGTCAACGGTCCCAGCCCGACGCCCAGCCCGACGCTCAGACCTTCCAGACCTCTCCCGGCTTCATCTCCTTCACCGTCACACCCTTCGGACTAAAACCATCCGCACTCTGCGCCAGCAGAGGAAACGTCTTGTAGTGAATCGGAATAGCCGTCTTCGCCCCCACAAACTCCGCAGCCCTCGTCGCCAGCTCCGGCCCCATCGTAAAACGATCACCAATCGGCAGCGCCGCAATATCCGGCCGGTAGACCTCACCAATCAACTTCATGTCCGAAAAAAGCGCCGTATCGCCGGCGTGGTACATCACAACCCCACCCATTTCGACCACCAGACCACAGGGCATACCCATATACCGCCCCTCATATGACGACGAGTGAAACGCCTGAGTAAAACTGATCCGCCCAAACGGCAACTTCACCGCACCCCCCGGATTCGCACCGACCGCATCCGCCACACCCTGCTCACCCATAAAGTTCGCAATTTCAAACACCCCGATCACCACCGCCCCCGTCCGCTTCGCGATAGCAACCGTGTCACCAACGTGGTCCGAATGCCCATGAGTCAACGCAATATGCGTGACATCCACATCCCCCGCTTCCTGCACCGCCACCGGATTCCCCGTCAAAAACGGATCAATCGCCAGCCGATACTCCCCGTCATCCAGGATAAAACCGGAATGACCCAGATATGTAATTGAAAGTTCCATAGGATATAAGGTAATTGAACCCCCAGGGTTTCGCAAAGCCACACCCCTCATCGGGGCCGGGGCCAACCCCCTCCGGAAAGCAAAACGGCGGCGCGGATACAACCTCCGCGCCGCCGCCAAGCCTCTAGACGTACCTGAGGCCCTTTTGAAAGAGCCTCAGCTCATCGCTACATCAGCTCGTCTTGATCTGAATCCGCCTCGGCTTAGCCTCCTTGGCCAGCCCCAGCGTCAACTCCAGAACACCGTCCTTCATCACCGCCTGGATACTGTCGGTGTCCACCGTCTTGTCCAGCGTAAAGACCCGGCAGTAATCGCCCGCCCGGCGCTCCCGGATCAGCACCGTACCGTCCACCGACCAGTCCGGCCGGGACCCGGTAATCGTCAGCTGGTTGTTCTCCACCGTGATATCCACACCGTCCCGTTCCAGGCCCGGCATCTCAAGACGCAGATGAATCGCGTCATCCCCTTCCCAAACCTCATAGGCCGGGTAAATCCGGCGGCGAGG
>JBAYPC010000327.1:0-3648 GCA_041677905.1 Alkalispirochaeta sp.
AGATCAAAGAGATCAAGCGGCCTGAGACGCATGCCCAAGTGGTGGCGCTCAACATTGCACGGCAGTTGCGCTCGAGGGGGTCGTTTCGACGAACCTTGAAAATGGCGATAAACAACGCCATGAAGGCCGGTATCCAGGGTGTAAAAATCCATATCGCCGGGCGGTTGGGAGGTGCGGAAATGTCCCGTACCGAACAGCAGAAAGCCGGGCGGGTACCACTGCACACGTTGCGGGCCAATATCGATTACGGGTTTGCCGTATCGCAGACGACTTTTGGGACTATCGGCGTGAAGGTCTGGATGTTCCACGGCGAAGTGCTTGGTAAAGAGACCAAGCAGGATGCCGGTGCGGTAGTCCGGAAGAAGCGGCAGCCCGGCGGGAGGGCTTCCTGATGCTTAGTCCAAAAAGAGTAAAGTTTAGAAAACGACAGCGACGCGTCAAACGCGATTTGAAAGGAGTCACCTCCCGGGGCGATACGATCGCCTTTGGTGACTACGGACTGGTAGCTCTGGAAGGCGAGTGGATTACCAACCGGCAGCTGGAGGCGGCCCGAATTGCCATGACCCGAAAAATTAAACGGGGTGGTAAGGTTTGGATTCGGGTGTTTCCCGATGTACCGTACACGAAAAAACCTGCTGAAACTCGTATGGGTAAAGGGAAAGGCAGTCCCGAGCATTGGGTCGCCGCAGTAAAGCGGGGGCGGGTGCTGTTTGAACTGGCCGGAGTTGATGTTGGGCTTGCGGAAGATGCCCTGGCTCTTGCGGCCAGTAAGCTTCCCATAAAGACGCGTTTTGTTGCGCGGAAAGGAGTTGAGTAATATGAGGAACTCTTTTCGGGACCTGACATTTGAAGAGTTGATCGTAAAACGGGAAGAACTACAGCGAAAGCACATGGACTCTCGGGTAGACCGGGTCGTGGGCCATATGGAAAATCCGCTGCAGGTCCGTACGTTGCGGCGACAAATCGCGCGTTTGAATACGCTGATTTACAACCACGCTGATGTTCAGGCGGTTGAAGAGGAGAACGCGTGATGGCAGTAGAGACGATCAGAACCACCGGGAAAAAGATTTATCAGGGCCGGGTCGTGAGTGACAAGATGGAAAAGACTATTGTTGTGCGGGTAGAAGGCCGAACGGTTCACCCGCTGTACAAGAAGTACGTCAGTATCTCCAAGAAGCTTAAGGCTCACGACGAGAACAACGAAGCTCACGTTGGTGATACCGTGCGTGTAGTTGAGTCTCGGCCAATTAGCAAAGACAAGTGCTGGCGCCTCGTCGAAATCGTCGAGCGGGCTCGCTGAGGATAGTGCAATGGTTCAAATGCAGTCGTTTTTGAATGTGGCCGACAACAGCGGAGCAAAGCGCGTCCAGTGCATCAAGATTCTCGGGGGAAGCAAGCGTAAATACGCCTCCGTCGGAGACATCATTGTTGTAGCCGTAAAGGACGCGTTGCCGAATGCTCCGGTCAAAAAAGGTACCGTGGAGCAGGCGGTAATCATACGAACAAAAAAGGAATACCGGCGGGCCGACGGCACGTATATTCGTTTTGACGATAATGCATGCGTCATCATCGACAAGACCCGGAATCCCAAGGGAAAGCGGATATTTGGTCCGGTTGCCCGGGAACTTCGTGATGCGAATTATATGAAGATAGTTTCGCTCGCACCGGAAGTGTTGTAGGAGCGTCGTCTATATGAATACGAAGCTGAGAAAGAACGATCAGGTGATAGTGATCACCGGAAAAGACAAAGGGAAGACCGGGCGTATACTGCGGATCGATCGTGAAAAAGGGCGCGTTCTTGTAGAGGGCGTCAACATGGTCAAAAAGGCGCAACGTCAGCGGAGTCAGAACGAACAGGGCGGCATTATAGAAAAAGAAGCGAGTCTTTCGATTTCTAATGTGATGTACGTTGGAAAAGATGGGAAGCCGTCCCGACTCGGGTTTCGTGAAGACAAGGGAGAAAAGGTTCGGTTTTCCAAGAAAACGGGGGATCCAGTCTGATGGCAAGTGTACCCACCATGGCAAAATTGTATCAGGAGACGGTCAAACCGGAACTTCTGAAAGAGTACGGCTACCGATCCGTTATGGAAGTTCCCCGTATTGAGAAAATCGTTTTGAGTATGGGTGTCGGTGATGCGATAGACAACAAAAAGGCGATTGAAAGTGCTCAAAATGAACTTTCTTTGATCGCCGGTCAGCACGCTGTTCGTACGAAAGCACGGAAATCCATCGCCAACTTCAAACTGCGTGAGGGAATGGAAATCGGTGTCAAAGTGACCCTTCGTCGGGCAAAGATGTGGGAGTTCCTCGATCGCCTGGTAAACGTGGCGTTGCCGCGGGTTAAAGACTTTCGAGGTATCAACCCCAACGGGTTTGATGGGCACGGGAACTATTCTCTGGGTGTGACGGAACACATCATTTTTCCGGAGATCGATTACGACAAGATCGACAAGATTACTGGTCTTAATGTAGTGATCGTCACAACGGCTAAAACTGATCAGGAAGCCCGATCGTTATTGGCCAATATGAAATTACCGTTTCGCAAGTAGGGAGAGGGGGCTCGATGGCTAAGAAATCGTTGATTATAAAGGCGCAACGGAAACCGAAGTACATGACTCGTCGTGTAAACCGGTGCCGTGTTTGCGGTAGACCTCGTGGTTACATGCGCAAATTTGAACTGTGCCGTATTTGTTTCCGGAAATTGGCAAATGAAGGGTATATTCCCGGTGTCACTAAATCGAGCTGGTAGGAGAGGAAGATGAGTGTATCTGATCCTGTAGCCGATATGCTTACCAAGATTCGGAATGGTAGTATGGCGAAGTTTGAAAAAGTGGATCTCATTCCATCGAAAATCAAGCTGGAAATCATAAAGATTCTGAAGAATGAAGGCTACATCAAGAATTTTAAGAAGATGAGTCAGGACAACCGGGATTTTATCCGGGTGTTCCTGAAGTATGACGACAAGCAGATGCCGGTTATTCATGGGATTCAAAAGATCTCTACACCCGGGCGGCGTGTGTACACGGGGTATCGAAAGATGCCACGGGTGCTGAACGGATACGGCACGCTGATTGTCTCCACCTCGACGGGTGTGACAACCGGGCGGAAAGCCGCAGAGAAACGGGTTGGCGGCGAGCTGATCTGTTCGGTCTGGTAAGGAGAAGGTACTATGTCTCGAGTTGGACGAATGCCGATTCCTGTTCCCCAGGGCGTGACCGTCGACGTAAAAAATGGAACCGTGACCGTAAAAGGACCAAAAGGCGAACTGCAAAAGGCGTATCGTTCTGAAGTGGACGTCACGGTCAACGACGGTGTCGTCGTGGTTGAACGGAACAGTGAATCCAGGAAGGCCCGTGGTTTTCATGGTCTGTACCGGCAGTTGATTCACAACATGGTCGTCGGTGTTACCGAAGGGTATTCACGGACCTTGCTTATCAACGGGGTCGGTTTCAGAGCTGAAGTAACCGGTAATTCGGTGATGTTGAACCTGGGGTTTAGTAACCCTATTGAGTTTCGGCTTCCCGAGGGTATCACGGCCGTTGCAGAGGGCGCGAACAAGCTCACGCTAAGTGGCAGTGACAAAGAACTGGTTGGGAAAGTAGCCTCGGAAATACGGATGTTGCGGCCACCGGAACCGTACAAGGGCAA
>JBAYPC010000328.1:0-3637 GCA_041677905.1 Alkalispirochaeta sp.
ATCGGCGACTCCGTAATCACCTGATCCGGCCACCTCCGGTCCCGCAACTCCACCGTCTTGAATGGGGTGTACTTTGCCATCATCTCCTCCTTCCGAGATTCCTCATCCGTGGACCCACTCCCCGGCAATTCACATAACCGACCGTCACAGCAGACAATAAAAAAACCCGCCACCGAAAGAAATCGGCAGCGGGCTTATACGCCTGCATCCGGCAACAGTCGATCTACAACCGACGCAGCCTCTCCGATCCCTTCCCGATAGAGAACCCGGGTAGAGCCAGTAGGAGGCCGGATAGATCACTGTAAATCACGTAGTTAATACGGTCCACGACCGAACAATAAAAAACCTCACGAAAAGAGTCAAGCACCGATCCAAAATTCTTTTGTAAATTGAACGTGAACGTTCCGCAATGCGCCGCCACAGATGACGGGACACTACCGGGCCGACGGAGCCCGCCTGGGTCTGTTCAGAAATATCACACCGATAAGCACCGCTGAAAGGACGTAGACAACCGCCGAGGCGACAAACACGGCAGTTAAACCAAAACGGTCGGCGATAAAACCACCACCGGCACCGCCGAACGACCCGGCCCCAAAAATCAGCATGAAATGCAAACCGTATGACGCGCCCAACCGGTGCCTGGGAATATACCGCACCAGAATATCAGCCTGTACCGGTTGCACCATGAAGTAGAAGAGGGCAAAGACCACAGCCGCCAGTATAAGAACCACCGATTTGCCTAAGATCATCACCGTGAGAAAGACCAGACTGCCCACGATGGAAATAAGGTACAACCCTTCCGGCCGATACCGATCCACCAGACGGCCGCCGATGTACTGACCAACCGCCCCGGCCATAAGCGTTACCGTCGCAAGCAACCCCCCGGCGGTGACCACATCAACCCCCCGTATCGCGATTCGCTCACCCATAAAGGCCGGTAAAAACGTCATGTTCGCCCGGTAGGCCAGCCCCGTAACCGTAGCAGTTACGTAGAAAAGCACCAGCGATACCGCCGGTATCACCGGAGGGCGATGCACCCCGTCTACCGAAGCGTCCGTATCGGCCGCCGGCGGCAAAGACTGAACCGGTGCATCAACCCGTTTGGCCAAAGGCGTCTCCCGAAGTGGTATGCGCAATGAGAAAATGCCGACAACCACGGCTGCCAGACCAAAGAGAAGGTGAGGCATCTTCCACCCGGCTACCGAAGCGATCCCGGCGACCACCGCCGGAGCCAGAGCCGTACCGATACTCCCGGAAACGCCGTGAATCCCGAAGGCACTTCCCCGGACGGTGATCTCCGTACCGATCAGCGTATTTGCCGCCGGATGATAGGTGCTGCAGAACAGACCGGCCGCCGTCATTACCACCGCGTAACCCCAGTACGAGTCGACAAAGAGTACCGACATAAAAGCAGCGCCCGCCCCAAAGAGATAGACCGATATAAGCCGCAGAGGCCCCACCCGGTCGGCGAGGAACCCCGACGGTAATGCCCCCAGACCAAAGAGAACCGAAAAGAGGGACACAATAATACCAACACGGAAGTAGTTGGTATCGAAATGCTGCACCAGAATCGGAATCAAAGGCGCAATCATCCCGTCAAAGATATGGACCAGCCCATGACCGGCGATGATCAGAAAAAGTACCGTTTTTTCACGTGGACGCACAGTATATGTATCGTCTTTCGGGAGCAATTCTCAACGACAGGTACTCGTTACCCTTTGGTCCTCACCCTTTGGTCCCCCCGGTAAGAACGGCCCCAGCTCGGGCCAGCGCCTCATCAAAATTGGTGCAGAGATTTTCCCGGCCGATAACATCGGTAAAGCCCGCCTTCAACAGCATATCCAGCGGCTGCTGCTGCAGACCACTGAGGATTACCGTCCCGTGGTGACGCTTCATCCGCTCCACCACACTCTTCAAAGCGTTCAGCCCGGTGGTGTCCATGGCAGTCACAAGACGCAGCCGCAAAATCAGCACCTCCGGCCAGGTGTCCACACTTGCCATGGCACTTTCCATCTTCTCGGCCGCGCCAAAGAGAAACGGTCCGACAATGCTGTAGACCAGAACCCCCTGGGGAATCTCCTTGCCGTAGCCACTGTGGGACGGATGGTCAGCCGCAGCTGCCTCAGAGGCGGGACTCACCTCAGTTGTTTCGGAAACACGCTTTATGAAAAGTACCGCAGCCAGAACCATACCCACCTGGATGGCAACAACCAGATCAAAGACAACGGTTAGCACAAATGTCGCCACCAGGACCATGGCATCACTGCGAGGCATCCTGGAAATCCGAGACAGCTCGTACCATTCACCCATTCTGACCGCGACAACGACCAGAACGGCGGCAATGGCGGCCATAGGAACGTAGGCGACCAGAGACGAGGCCGCCAGCATAACCACCAGAATGGTAAGAGCGTGGATTACCCCCGCCAGGGGAGTGCGCCCACCGCTGCTGATGTTTGCCGACGTCCGGGCAATCGCCCCCGTTGCCGGCAATCCGCCGAAAAAGGGAGTGACGATGTTGGCAATGCCCTGGGCGATAAGTTCGGTGTTACTGTCGTGCCGTTCTCCAGTGAGACCGTCGGCCACCACTGCAGACAGTAATGACTCCACCGCCCCCAGGACGGCGATCGTCAGCGCCGGACCAACCAGGGAACGAAGAAGCCCCCAGGATACAACCGGAACCGACGGCGCCGGCAACCCGGAAGGCAAGATATCGCTGCCGAAGGTACTGCCTATTGTCGCGACCCCATGTGACGAATCCCACCCGAGAAGGACAACCAGAACCGTGGCGCCCACCATAGCCACAATGGGACCCGGTACCAACCGAATGTGCAGCCGCGGCCAGATGAGAATCAACGCAACACAACCTGCGGCCAGAAGAAGAGCGTACGGATTTGTCAGACCGATGTTTTCCAGAAGCCAGGGAACCTTGTCAAAAAAGTCCCGGGGTGCCGGTCCAGCCACACCCAGACCAAAAAAGTCCGGCAGCTGGGTCAACATGATTGCTACGGCAATACCAGTGGTAAAGCCGCTCGTTACCGGCCAGGGAATGAACTTGATTATCGTCCCCATTCGGGCAATACCCATGAGCACCAGAATGATACCCGCCATGATTGTGGCGACGAGCAGCCCCGTGTACCCGTGTTCCGAGACAATCATAAGGATAATCGGAACAAACGCAGCGGTAGGCCCCCCAATCTGAACGCGGCTCCCTCCCAGCAGCGAGATAAGAGAACCGGCTACAACGGCGGTGATGATACCTAAAGCGGGAACCGGCAGAGGCGTTTCGATACCGGCGGGGACGGCGGCAATACCCAAAGCCAGCGCCAGAGGCAGCGCGATAAGCCCCACCGTCAGCCCGGCGGATATCTCACCCCCTAGTGTAAATTCGGGACGATTAGGACCAAAAAGTTCAAGAATTCGAGGGCGAAAAAAGCCCTCTTTGCGTGAAGAGTTCAACAATAGCTCCTGACGGCAGAAATAAATAACCTTCGCAGTCGCAATGCAGCCTCATGGTATCGTGATCGGATCGTCGACTTCAATCAACAGACCGAGGTTTTTCAGAGTTTCCGGTTCCGCTAACCGTTCATGGAGCTTCAATTTCTCGATTTCGTTGTGCAGCTGTTCGACTTTTTTTTGA
>JBAYPC010000329.1:0-3631 GCA_041677905.1 Alkalispirochaeta sp.
GCTGGTAACACACACTCTGAATACCGGCCTTAACCCGGACACTCCCATTCCCCCGGAGTTGGGAAGCGACCTTCTGGCCAACGCAGTAGCTGCCTACCACAGGGCCCAGGAAGATGCCATCGTGGTGGATTTTGGAACGGCCCTGACCTTTACCGCCGTCTCAGGCGACGGGGTTATCCTGGGGGTAAATATCGCCCCCGGTCTGCGCAGCGCCATTCAGACACTCAGCAGCAGCACTTCCCAGCTGCCGATAGTAGAACTGGTCCCGCCGCCCAACGCCCTCGCCCGGACAACTGAACACGCCATCCAGGGCGGTGTTGTCTACGGTTATGTAGGTCTCGTAAAAGAGATAATCTCACGCATGTCTTCAGAGATGGGCGGATCGCCGAAAATCTACGCTACCGGCGGACTTGCCGGCTCTTTCGGTCCGATCAGCGGCTGCTTTGACGAAATAAATGAGTGGCTGACACTGGAAGGCCTGCGAATTCTCGCCGAAAAAAACATCTAACCCCACCCGGCTTACCCAACGCCGAGCCTGGTCGGCGTGGCCGAGCCTGGTCGGCGTGGCCGAGCCTGGTCGGCGTGGCCGAGCTTCGTCGGCGCGGCCGAGCCTGGCCGACGCCATAGAGCTCGTGTACCACGCCCGATTACAAATTACGCCTTGGCGGCAGCCTCTTCACGACGCTTCTGGTTTGCCAGCGTCGCCTTACCGATCTTGGATATCGTTACTTTTTTACCGTCAATTTCCTGTTCGTACAGAAGCTTTACCCCGGTCTGGCCGGTAATTGGACATTTACCCCGCCCTGCATTGGGTGTTTCTTCTTTGAGTGGGCGGCCCCGATGTGCTTTTGACATATCTACTCTACTCCTACGCGGTGTCTTCAAAAATCAATGCTATGAAACATCAAGTCTTAAACAACAAGATTGAGGCCGGAGTATAGTACATCCGGCCTCGTGTTACAACCTCAATTTTTCTTGTCGGGGCGGCGTTACCGCTCCTTAATCATACCCCTGCGTTACCGCCCGACCTCCGGGTGCAGGAGGAACTCAACACGCCGGTTCTGCCACATATTTTGGCGATCGCTGTGAGGTACCACCGGACGGGCACCACCGTAGGCCTCAACCGTCATCCTGTTACGATCCACACCAAGGATAATCAACGCCTGCATTACCTCAGTCGCCCGAGAACGGGACAGCGGGATCAGGACCTGTTCCTGTTCAGCCTGCATGGCCGGACCTTTCAGGTAGATGTGAGCCGCATGGCCCTCAATGATTATCTCCCGGTCGGGATACTTGTTCAGAATACGGGCCAGACGCCGGAGTGTATCCAGGTTTCGGGCGAGCTCTTCGTCCGTGCCGGCAAAGAGATCGGCCGTATTACCGGCAAAGTGAATGCTCGACACCCGTATCCGCAGACGGTTCTCACCTTCACGGAATACCAGAATGTCCGTTGCGATAGTTGCCGTCTCGGTAACGAGGGTCCCTTTGTTATCACGTACGGTGATCTCAAAAGGATAGTCCCGGGCCGATTCTACCAGCTCACCATCGTCACTCAAACCGTCCCAGCGGATCTGCCGGGGAGGTCGACCGTTGCCACTGAAGGCCCGAAAGACCTTGCCGGTGTGGTCCAGAATCCTGGCATCCCACGAAACGATCTCCGTCTCAGCCTTGAGATTGAGGCTTATGGTGATCGTATCATCGACACCATCGCCGTCGGGGCTGAAGGGGTTGGGCCGCAGGCCAATACGGACTTCCGGCGGAGGAATCTCGGCAGGTACCGTGTTCAGGGTGATCAGAAGATCGCCGCGGGCGGTATTGCCGGCCTGGTCCGTAGATGCAAGGACGTACCGGTAGTCACCGTCAGGAAGAAGGTTGCCGGCGGTGTCACGGCCGTCCCAGGTAAAGGACTCTACCGTGTCCGTGTACGTCCGTTCCAGAACGGTCTTTCCCGCCTCATTCAGAATCTGTCCCGTCCAGCTGTCACCGGGTACAACTTCCTGAATGATCCGTACAGTATCGGCTTCACCGTCACCGTCCGGCGAGAACCGCCGCGGTTCGGCAACCAGTGTGTTGATTCGGGGAGGTGTCCGGTCTACCAGAACCACAGCGGTCTCGGCAGACTCGGCTACGTGACCGTTGAGATACACCACCCGCAGTTTACCCCGATACGCACCATCCGGAGCGACGGTACCGCCGTTTGTGACACCGTTCCAGAGGAACGTGTCAAAGGGCTGCCGCTGATAGGAACTGCGTACCATCTTTCCATCTTTATTCACGATTTCAAAGAGGAACTGATCGATAATGTCCGCCCCACCGTACCGGTTGCGGAACGTCACGGTGCCGAAGGGTCCGTCCGACAGCGGAGACAGATGCTCCCCTTCCAGCACGACCCGGGCGTCAGGCGTACGAGAGTCTTTCAACACCCGATAGGCCGGCGATTGCAGCGCGTTACCGGCGGCATCAGAGCCGACCAGCGTCAACTCATAAAGACCATCCGCTGCGGCACCGGCGGTATCCAACGCCTCACCCCGCCAGGAAAGGTCCACCGTGGTCGTGCCGTTACCGTGGGTCATCGGGACGTCAACCTGCTCGGCCAGCTCGGACAGCTGCCCGGCAAAAATCGGCGCTCCGTTGTGAGTCACCCGATACTCCCACTCTGCGGCCGTTTCCAGAGAGACCGTCGCCTCCAGACGCCGCTTCTCACCTGCACCAAATACCAGGGGACGTCCACTGTCCGTCGCCTGCGGTGCCGTCTGAGCGGATACGCTGAGTTTAGGCGGTACCGTATCTATGATGATATCCACCAGATCGGAGGTAACGTTTGTACCGTTTATCATCTCCGCGACAATTCCCACCTGAACGGTACCGTCGTTCAACCGCGTACCGTCCTGCCGCAGACCGTCAAAGGTCCACCGGGCGGGTGGTCTGCCGGTCCCTTTGTAAGTCCGCACGACCTGTCCCGCGTTGTAGACCTCCAGCCGCCAGGACCGAACCTCATCACCGTCAGTTGCCGTAATTTCCAGTTCTATAGTGTCCCGCCGTCCGTCGTTATTGGGAGAGAACCGGGGATTTCCGTCGGCCGGGCGAACAAGCAGTTCTGCCGCAGAAAGGTCAAGCACAATCCGAGTTGGATGGCGACCTTCCGTCGAGTTACCCGCCCGGTCCGTTCCGGTCAGGACTACCGAGTAGGTCCCTTCCGGGGCCATCGCCCCCGGTTCATCGGCGGTCCCGGTGCTTCCGTCCCAGACAAACTCCGCCGGTGGTGCCGGATCAAGGTCGGTGCGTCGGGGAATCGAGTTTTCATACACCCGGGTAAAGACCGTTTCGTCCGCCTCGTTACGGACTTCCACCGTCCACTTCAGTTCACGAGACCCTGCGAGGGGAACGGCAATTGTGTCACGGACATCATCATCATTAGGAGAAAAAACGGTAAATGCCGGCTCTTTGAACTCGCCGATTTCCGGTGCCGTGTTGTCCACCGTAACGGCAAATGGAGGGCTCCTGTTGAAACGACCCGCATCGTCGATAACCGTCAACTGATAGGTGTACTCACCGTCATCAACGATATCCCCATTGGAAACGCCTTCGGGAAGCTCACTTTCAGGTACGTTCCATGTACCGTCCCAGACGA
>JBAYPC010000330.1:0-3630 GCA_041677905.1 Alkalispirochaeta sp.
ATCGTCCGACAGTCCAAGATTGAACGTTTTGTTGACCTGAGAAATACGCGCCGCAAGCCGCTCGGGTGGGCGCAAACCCCGAGAATCGGCGCCGCGAAAGGGAATGGTTGCCTCGATTCCGGCGGTTGCAATGAGCAGGTCCCTGTCTGAAACCAACGAAACCAACAGGGTGTCCATAACCAGCGCGCTGAGAAACTCATTTAACCCGCCAAACGGGGAGAGTTCCTGTCCCTCCTTAAAACCAAAAACGCCGGCGCAACCGTGAAACGCCCGGTTCTTTGGGGATATTTCGCTGCGGATGCGGACCGAGTTTTTGTCGACTGTTATGTAGGGGTCAAGAATTTCGGCGATTTCCGGTGTGAGTCCATCGTCTACCTGGTAGTACACTAGGTCGTGGAAGAGGGCCGCGAGAGTGGTATGGGGATTATTGGGGTCGGCCAGATCAAAAATGTGTTCGGGGGTGTGGAAGTACCGCTGCTGCGTGCTCATGGCGCGGTGGATCATGACACCGATGCGCTCTACGATGCCGTCATCTACCACAGCGTGCAGCCGGATTAAGGCGTTGTACAACAGCCCGATGGTTCGATGAACGGTGGTGCCGGGAATGGCGGCGTCGGAAATGGGCATAACGATCTCCTATAGTGATAAAAGGTAGTACGCCCGACGCGTTCTTACCAGTCTTTTCCTACCAGTCCCCGGTCAGTCCCAGGCACGTTCCCACCATTCTGGCACTTTGAATCCACGGATGGTCCAGGGGAACGACCTTCTTTTTCCCGGCTACCTCTTCCAGGGGAACCGGTAAGGTACCATTTCCGCGAATGGCTATCATCTTGTTGTAATTACCGGCGGCGAGGGCTTCTGCGGCGGCGGTACCCAGAAGAGATGAGATGAGGCGGTCCCGGGCAGAGGGGCTGCCCCCACGCTGTACGTGCCCCAATGAGGTGACCCGCGCCTCGGTCCCTGTGAGCTGCTGCAGTTTTCGGGCGATCTGACTTGCTTTGGGTTCCTGAACGAGCTGGTAGGATTCACCGTCGGCGTCGCGCTCCACCACAATTTCGTTTTTTTGGCCTTTTTCACTCTGCCGAGTCTTTGTAGCGGTTGCATCTGCGTCGGCCTCTTCCTGTGAGATTGCCCCTTCGGCCACGGCAATGATGGAAAACCGTTTGCCGCTAAGGCGGCGTTGTTCCAGATGAGCCGCAACGCTTTCCAGGTTGTAGGGAATTTCAGGAATCAGGATGACATCGGCACCCCCGGCAATTCCCGCTCCCAGGGCAAGCCAGCCGGAGTTGTGTCCCATGAGCTCGCAGACGATGATCCGATGGTGGCTGGTTGCGGTGGTGTGGAGGCGGTCAATGGCGTCGGTGGCGATCTGCATGGCCGTATCAAAACCGAAGGTGATATCCGTCCCCTCGACGTCGTTGTCGATCGTCTTGGGGAGGGTGATGACGTTGATGCCGCCCTTGCTGTGGAGATGCCAGGCGTTTTTCTGGGTTCCGCCGCCGCCAAGGCAGACGAGGCAGTCGATGTTGTGTTTCTTGAGGTTGTCCACCGCCGTTTGTGTCATGTCCATCTTCTTGCCGCCCATAGGCATTTTGTGTGGTTTGTCCCGGGATGTTCCCAGTATCGTTCCACCCTGGGTGAGTATGCCGCTGACGGCGGGATCTTCCAGTAAGATGGTTCTGTTCTCTACGAGTCCCCGGAAACCGTCAAGAAACCCGATGACTTTTATACCGTACGACCCGATGGCGGCTTTGACGACGCCGCGAATGGCTGCGTTCAGCCCCGGGCAATCTCCGCCGCTGGTCAAGATTCCGATGGTCTTTGTCCTGGATGCTTCCATAAAACCGCTCCTTTCAGATCATCTGAAATCCGCCGTTGACGGGTACGACGGCGCCGGACATGAAGTTATTGGCCAGGACAAAGGCGACTGCTGCCGCGATGTCTTCCGGTTTTCCGTGGTGGCCGACGGGTGTTGTCTTGAGCCAACCGTCCATCTGGTCTTTTGGTGTTATGCCGTGGTGGAAGGGGGTCTCTATGACGCCGGGTGACACGGAATTTACCCGGATCTTAGGTCCCACTTCCTTGGCGAATCCCCGGGTGAAGTTCTCAAGACCCGCCTTTGCGGCACCGTAGGGAGTTGAAGTGGGTGAACCGGACCGGGCCGCAATAGAGGTGATGTTGATCACATCGGCCCGACCCGTCCGGTCGGCGGCAGCGGTTAACAGGGGTGACAGATACGTCGACAGCATCATCGGCGCCAGGAGGTTCAGGTTAACGGTCTGCGCAACGACATCGAACTGGGCCTCTGCAACGGTGTTCCGCCGAATGATACCCCCGGCGTTGTTGATCAACACATCCAGGCTTTTCACGGTGGCTGCAATTTCGTCGGCCAGCCCTTTTGCAGGACCGTCGGGGTCGGCGGCGAAATCGGCCTGCAGAACGTGGGCTATCACACCCCGGGCTCGAAGGGCCGACGCCAGTTCTGCACACCCCTCGTAGTTTGCGTGGTACTGCAGAAAGACGGTATCTCCCTTCTGGGGGATTGTAGCGGCAAGGGCCGCACCGATGCCGGTGGTCGCTCCGGTAACGAGAATAGTTTTCATGGTTTGAAGGTAGCTGAGGCGATTTCAAAAATCAAGACAGTCCGGTATGGTGTCGGTATGGATGTACGAAATACCGGCATCCGGAGTTTCAGGAGGTTGCAGCCCTATGACAGACGAACGTCCCGTACCAAATCCCTACGCCGGCAACGAAGGATACCACTGTTTCGGTTGTGATCCCCATAGTAAAGTAGGGCTGCGGCTCACCTTTACCCGTTCCGGTGATGTGCTGCGGAGTCGATGGGAGCCTCGGTCTGAACTGGAAGGATACCCCGGTGTCATCCATGGGGGAATTCAGGCGACCCTGGCCGATGAGATAGGTGGATGGTTTGTCCACGTCATCAAGGGAACTGCCGGTATGACCAAAGATCTACAGATAACCTATCACCGACCCGCCCGGAGCGAGGATGGTCCCTTTCTCCTGGAAGCTCGGGAGATCGACTCTGATGACAAGAGCTGCGTGATTGAGGTGGATCTGCGCGGAGCCTCCGGCGGGCTGTGCAGTACCGCCCGCTGTACCTACGCATTGTTCAGTGAGGCCGTTGCGCGGAGGCGGCTCAGCTTTCCGGGGAAAGAGGCGTTTCAGCCCCGGTAACGGGACACCCGCGCCAGGCGCCCGGCGTCAGTTGGCGGTGACCGTGATGGTGAGGTTGTCCTCGTAGGTGCCACTGGTTGCATCCAGGGGATCACCGATTTCAAAGTCAAAGGTGTGGCGGTACCCGCTGAGTGGAGTCGGTCCGGTGCCGGAGAGTACCTGGGCGGTCCCCGTGGAGAGGCTTTGCGGCGTGCCGTCGACCGCCATAGTGTAGGGGACGTAACTTCCGTCGCCGGCGGGGATCAAGGTCATGACGCCGTTGTTCGCCGAGTCAACCGTCACGGTGTAGTCGATATTCGCCAGCACAAGAACGTCCAGGCTTCGGCTGACACCGGCGGAAAGGACGCCAAAATCGAGGATCAGGTTGTCCGATCCCGGATCAAAGGAGCCGCCGGTGTTGACTACCGACAGGGAGACAAAAGGTGAAACCGAGAC
>JBAYPC010000331.1:0-3624 GCA_041677905.1 Alkalispirochaeta sp.
ATAAGAGACGGGGTCGGCGCTGGGGTCAAAGAAGGTGTCTACCGGTATCGGGTCCCGCCAGAAGGCGTGATCAGACCCGGTAAGAAACAGATCAATACCAAAGGCCGCCCGTTCACCCGCTGCGATTGCCCGGACGACGCTGGACGGACCGGAAGCTGCATCTCCACCGGCAAAAACCCATTCCACGTCGGTAACACCGGTCACCGGGTCGGCGGAGATAAAACCGGCGGCGTTGGGGACGAGGGCAAGGTCTTTTGTGAGGCGGGATACGTTCAGTTTTTGCCCGATGGCGACGATGATCTGATCCGCTTCTTCGGTAAAGGAGCTTTCGTCGGCCGCCCGGGGCCGTCGGCGGCCGGATTGGTCAAAATCCCCCAAGGTCATGGTGGTGCAGGCAATGCCCGTTACACGGCCTTCACCGTCGGTAAAGATTTCGCTCGGCTGCGTCAGCGTGTCAAGTTTGACGCCTTCAAGAAGGGCCTGTTCGATCTCTTCGGCATAGGCCGGCATCTGTTCCCGGGTACGCCGGTAGATGATCTTCACCTCTGCACCCAACCGTAGGGCCGTACGCGCGGCGTCAACAGCGGCGTTGCCGCCGCCGATTACCACAACCTTGCTACCCACTTTCACAGATCCGCGTATGTTGTACTCTTTCAGAAAGGACGTCGCATCGACAACATCCGGGGAATTCTCACCGGGAATGCCGACATCTACACTTTCGGGTGCACCGACGGCGAGGAAAACCGCTTCGTAGCCCTCACCGCGGAGGTCTGACAGCGTAAAATCACGACCCAGAACGGAGTTCGTCCTGATATCCACCCCGAGCTGTTCGATCATACGTATCTCGAGGGCGAGAGTTTCCCGGGGAAGGCGGTATTCCGGAATGGTCTGCACCAACATTCCCCCGGGGCGAGGCTCGGCCTCAAACACAACCGGCCGATATCCCAGGCGAGCGAGAAAATAGCCGCAGGAAAGGCCGGACAGGCCCGCACCGATAATAGCCACTTTCCGACGGGCGTTGTTTTCGTTTTCCCGGACCTCCGGAACCTGAATGATAACTTCCTGATCGACCATAAACCGTTTGACGCCCCTGATAGAAACCGGTGAATCGAGAGTTGCCCGACGGCACTTGTTTTCACAGGTGTGAAAACAGACTCGGGCACACACCGATGCGAAGGGGTTGTTGTTTCTGTGGACACGGAGCGCTTCGGCATACCGTTTTTCTCCGACCAGGCTGACAAAACCGGGTATATCGACCCCGGCGGGACACCCCGATTGGCACGGTGCGCGCACCAGGCCGGGACAGACACCGGCTGCGCAGTGGTGATCCCGGATGTGTTCTTCGTACTCTTCTCTGAAATGGCGGATTGTAGAAAGAACTGGATTTGGTGCCGTCTGTCCCAGTCCACATAAGGCGGTATCCTGGATATGGTGTCCCAGCTGTTCGAGCTGTTCGATATCCCCATCTTCACCCCGACCGTCACATATCTTTTCCAGGATCTCCAGCATCCGTTTGGTACCGACGCGACAGGGGGCACACTTACCGCAGGATTCTTCCTGGACAAACTCCAGAAAGAACCTGGCTACGTCTACTATGCATGAGTCTTCGTCCATGACGATTAACCCACCGGACCCCATAATGGCACCGAGTTTGTTCAGTTCTTCGTAATCCAGAGGGACGTTAAGAAACTCCCTGGGTATACAGCCCCCCGAGGGTCCGCCTATCTGGGCCGCCTTGAATTCCTTCCCGTTCTTGATGCCTCCGCCAATGTCGTAGATGAGTTCTCCCAGAGGAGTGCCGATGGGGACTTCGACCAGACCGGTGTTCACAACTGCTCCGGCCAGGGCAAACACCTTGGTCCCCGGTGTCTCGCGAGTCCCGATTGTCAAAAACCAGTCGGCACCCCGGGTGATGATGGACGGTATATTGGCGTAGGTTTCGACGTTGTTCAGCAGAGTGGGCATACCCCACAGGCCGTGTTGGGCCGGAAAAGGTGGGCGAGGCCTCGGTTCTCCCCGCTTTCCTTCGATACTCTTGATGAGCGCCGTCTCTTCACCACAGACAAACGCGCCGCTGCCCATGCGGATGTCCAGGTCAAAGCAAAACTGGCTTCCCAGGATGTTTTCACCGAGTAAACCGTATTCATGGGCCTGCCCGATAGCCCTCTCCAGACGTTCTACCGCCAGCGGGTATTCGGCACGGACGTACACGTAACCCTGCTGCGCTCCGACGGCGTAGGCTGCAAGGGCCATACCCTCGATGACGGTATGGGGGTCACCTTCCAGGACGCTTCGGTCCATGAACGCACCAGGGTCCCCTTCATCGGCGTTGCAGAGGACGTACTTCTGGTCACCAACCGCGTCGGCAGTCGCACGCCACTTTTTCCCAGTTGGAAAACCGGCGCCGCCCCGACCCCGAAGGCCGGACCGCAGGACCTCCGAAATGACGTCGTCCGGCTGTCTCTCCGACAGGACCATTGTGAGACCCTGGTAGGCCCCGTTGATAATGGCACTTTCTATCTTTTCGGGATTCACTCGGCCGCAGTTTCGCAGGACGATCTGGGTCTGAGATTCAAAAAAGTCGATGTCTTCGGTTACCGCGGCGATCTCTCCGTTTGTCCGGTTTCGGTGGAGCAGGCGGGACACGGGCACCCCGCCAATGATGTGTTTTTCAACGATATCGGCTACGTCTCCGATCTGAACGCCTTCGTAGAAGACCTCTTCAGGGTCTACCATCAAGACCGGGCCCATCGCGCAGGGCCCCATGCAACCGGTGGGACTGACGGTTACGGACAGGCCCGACCGGGTGATTGCGTCCTCCAGTGCGGCGTGGAGTTCACACCCTCCCGACGCGATACAGCCGCCACCGTGACAGATACGGATCGATCGCACCGGTGAGTTCTTCGGTTCAGTTGCTGCCGATTCAGTTCTTTTGAGGGTCTCTACAAGTTCCTGGAAACTGGCCGAGCTGGTAAGCTTTTGTCGGTTCTCCTTCATGCCTCCGTCCCCTCCGGATTTTCCCGGTACATGTCGATAATTCGGCCGACACAGGCGGGCACGACCCGCTGATGGACGGTGTCGTCGATCATGACGACCGGTGCCAATCCGCACGCACCGAAACAGCGGCCGATTTCCAATGTAAACAGTCGGTCCTCTGTGGTTTCACCAACATCTACACCGATTTCTCGCTTGATAGCCTGCAGGACTTCTTTCCCGCCCCGGACGTAACACGCCGTACCAAGGCACGCCCGGATGGTGTGAGCGCCTCGGGGCGCCGTTGTGAAGTAGGAGTAAAAGCTGACGACACCGGCAACCTCACTGTAGGAAATGGAAAGCTCCCGGGAAATGATGCGAAGAGCCGGATCGGGCAGATAGCCGAATGACTGCTGAACCTTCTGCAGCACCGGGATAAGTGCACCCGGTGTGCTTTTCCAGATGGCCAGTATATCGAGTGTTTTTTCTGAAATTTCCTGAAGGGTGGGTAATTCCTGGACGAATTGAGTAGGCATAGGCAACTCCCTTGGGTTAACAAAATCGTGCCGCGCCAATAGAAAAGCCGGATGATGAGATATAACGCAACCGGTACTGTTATATTGTATTTTACGGAGTGTCAGAAGTCAAAAA
>JBAYPC010000332.1:0-3616 GCA_041677905.1 Alkalispirochaeta sp.
CACCGATATTTTCCATGCTTTTGGAAATGGCGATGAAGGCATATGGATAGGTGTAAATCACAGACACCAGAATGACGCCCAAAGCGCCGTAAATCGAGATCGGCGGAGCCATGAGTCCAAACATCTTCTGGAGCATCACATTTACGTAGCCGGCCCTTCCCAGCAGCCGCGTCCAGGCAAAGGCCATAATGAACGGCGGAATGTAGAAGGGCATCACCAGTACAAACCGAAAAAATCTTCGTCCGCGTAGATTAGTCCTGACTACCAGCCATGACAGAATAAAACCGATGACCGTCGAAAAAAACGTGACTACCACGCCGACATAAATACTGTTCCACAAAGCCGAGAGGTTCGACTTATTGGTAAATATCTCCGTGAAGTTGGTGAGGCTGAACATGCCGTTTCGACTGAACGCCGCTACCATTAACTTGGAAAGCGGGTACAGAAAGAGAATGGCAAGCACCCCATATACCAAAATTGCAAGGACTGTCGTTTTCAGATTGCTGCGTAACACCAGTGCTGTCTCCTAACGCCGGGTACAGAAAAGCCGGACTGGAAGAGGTGTCTCCCAGTCCGACGGAATCATAAAGTCATTTTCACAGACAAGAAAGATACTCAGTCTATCCCAAAAATCTCTGCAAACTGGTCCAGCAGCATATCACGGTTTTCGGCAAGAAAGTTCCAGTCAGTCGTTAGAATGGGAATATCATTTGCCGACGGGATTCCCTCAGGCAGTGCAACCTTTCGGTTCACCGGCATATATCCGTTATTCTGCTGTTGGATCTGTCCCTCTACACTCAACAGATAGTTGACAAACTGAGTCGCCAGCTCGGGAACATCCGTCTGGGCCATGACACCGACGGGAGTCGGCACGTACAACGCACCCTCTTCTGGGTATATGTAATTCAGCGGTGCGCCCTGCTTCATCTGCGCTCGGGCCATGAAATCTACGGTAATACCGATGGCGTATTCACCTGATGCGATACCCTGAGCAATGCCGCCGTTTCCACCGGAAACGACCGGGTCATTGGCTGCGAGCTTCTTGTAAAAATCCCAGCCCAAACGTTCATCCTGTGAAACTGTCGCGACCTGGGTCACCGTTGCGCCGGAGACAAACGGACTTGCAGATCCGACTGCGCCCCGGTATTTGGAATCAGTAAGGTCCCACCAACTCGTCGGTGTACTGGTGACAAGGTTGGTATTGTACGCGATTATCTGATAGATAAGTCGTGCTTCGTAGGCCATACCGTCGAAATAGACGTACTTCGCCGGAATATTCTGTGCCTCCGAAGGATTGATCTTCAGCAGATCGCCGTTTTCTGCCAACCGTTCGAAAAGCGCCATGTCGGCAAACCAGACAACGTCTGCCGACGTACTTCCTGCCTGCAGTTCAGTCATCAACCGGGCAACCAGTTCTGTTGTGCCAAGGCGAAAAACTTCAACCGATACGCCCGGATTGGACAGTTCAAACTGACGGACGTACCCTTCAACATCCGACGACGTCTCGGACGTGTACAGGGTGACGGTTCCGGTTGTTCCATCTGATACGGGGGCCTCTTTCTGACCACCCGACCAGGCACCCATGGCCACAAAAACCGCTAAGACCAGTACTGTTACAGATCTCTTCATCTCACTCCTCCTTGGAAACGATGTCGTAACAATGTCATTATAATTATGACATTACATAATTACATTTGTACACCTGAAATCGCCGGTTGTCAACGAAAAATTATTCACTATATGTAAAATTAACCGCAGCTACCGACGGATATTACGTTTTTTATTCCGCAGTTTGTTCGGTGGTAATGACATAACATCAAATAGATGGTAGAATCATGAGATTAGTCAGGGAATTGAATAATGGATCAAAATATTACCAACAGTCTTTCGGGTGCGATGGTAGACAAGGATACTCCCGTACCTCTGTACTATCAGTTAAAAAGACACCTCTCCGAACTCATTGATACGTGTACCGACGGCGACCTTATCCCTACGGAATCAGAGCTGTGCGCTCACTTTGACGTCAGCCGTCCAACCGTACGCCAGGCGATTAACGAACTCGTAAACGAGGGGAAATTGCGAAGACAGAAAGGCAAGGGTACTTTTGTTATAAAACAGAAACTCCAGCGTGATTTCATGTTGACCTTTGAGACCTTCGATCAGGAAATACTGGCCCACGGCCGAACACCCCTGACGCGGTTAATCTCGATTCACAAACAACAGGCCGGTGACCGGGTAGCCCACAATCTGAAGATACCCCGAAGGTCATCGGTATACGTCCTGCGACGCCTGCGGTATACCAACAATGTCCCCCTCATGACCGTCACCAGTTACCTGCCGGCCGATCTTGTACCCGCCTTTGAAGAAAACCCCGCCGCCTCAAAGACCTTGCATAAACGCCTGGAATCACAGTACGGATACCGTCTCACAAGAGCAACTCGGGCCATTGAGGCGGTCGCCGCAGAAGCCGAAGAGGCGGAACTTCTCGATATCCCCACCGGCAGTCCCCTCCAGTATCTGGAAACCTGGGTGTACATAGAAAACGACCGTTGCATCGAATTTTCCAACGCCTGGTATCGTGGCGACCAGAACAAGTTCACAATTGAACTCCACCGTTCGCATCTTGAAACTCGGTAGCACCTGAGTCACAGAAATTTTGTAGAACCATCCGGTTCCCTGTCGATCTTCACCGTACGACCGGAAAGGGCCACCCCCCTCAAAGGGTCCCCTACCCGTGCTGTTCCCCGGGCACTATCTTTTTCATCTCGTTTAATATCTTCGTTTTTTCATTTTTATAGAGGTAGTATGCGATGACCGAGGTGATGAGAGCGCCAAGACAGTTGAGGATCAGATCCGACATAGTATCTCGCAGCCCGCTACCCTGGTACTCTTGTCCCAGTAATCGTGCCGTTGACGGGAGGTCCCACTTTTGCGTTGCCGTTCCAAGGACGGCATCGGAGGTAAACTCAAATATCTCCCAGAAAACACCAAGGGTCACGGCAAATGAGAATGAAAACACCGCCACCAGCAGAGGGCTGATGTCCATGCTGTACCGGTGGTTGAGTTTATAGATCATGATAAAACCGATAAAGCCGATGATTATGCCGGATAAGCCGTGGAGAAGGTTGTCCCACCAGAAGAACCGGTAGTACAGGTTATACCGGACGCTGAGATATATTGCTGCAAAAATAAATACGATGATACTTATTTCCAGTATCTCCGGCAGGTATACCTTGTTGCGTTGTCTGACATATGACGTCCCGAATGTCAGTATAAAAGTGACGATACCCCAAAATACAAATTCTATTCTCTTTGTTATTTCGGATAGTATCTCATCTTTTGTGATATCCTGGTCGGTCAGGATGAAGATCGCCGTGATTGCAATGTTGGCAATTACCGAGACGATTAACAGGACTCGTATCAACGTGAATATCCTGCGTTTAAGTAACGATTTGATCTCATTTGTTTTCACACTGTTGGCCCCTCTAAAAAGTCCCGCCGATCCGTTGGACTCCTGTCGATGATACCCTGTCACGGCGTCTATTGGACAGGTCCTCAAGATATGCGGTATGGTAATAGCCTGAACTGGACGGTGTAGACTAGACCGTACGGGGGC
>JBAYPC010000333.1:0-3609 GCA_041677905.1 Alkalispirochaeta sp.
ATCGTCATCGGTGGTCTGGTGGAAAAACGGGAGATTCGTCATCGCGGCAGAATCCCTATCCTGGGGGATATCCCTTTTCTCGGCGTGCTGTTTACCAACTACCGAACCAGCACCCAGGAAACGGATTTGTTTGTGATTGTCACGCCGTATTTGATAGGAGTGGATGAATGAAATTACATTTTGTTGCATTCAAAGATACCGAATCGAAATTTATGGGATACCGACGACGAAAGCGGTTAATATGGCTTTTCATAACTTTGGCGACAATACCGATAATTACATCGCCCCTTGGGGCAGATCCTAATTATGGCGATCTCGATCCAGACGAAAGAGACTGCAAATATTCCGGTGATTGTGGCAATGAAGGCGGCGGAGGTGACGGTGGCGGAAGTGGCGGCGGAGGAGGAGGTGACGATGACCCTCCCGAGCCAACCCTGGAAGAGCTTCGTCGGGGCGATCCCCCTGTCGAGCCGACAAAACCGGAGACGCCGCCTACCGGTCCGTCCGCACCGGATGGTGCGGAATTACCGGGTGATCCGGTATATCCCTTCACCGGCGATTTGATCGCGCACTACACTGACATAGAGATCCCAGGGCCGGGATATCCCTTTTCTCTGGAACGTGTCTACACGACCCAACTTGAAGGTGACGGCGATTTGGGACCCAAGTGGCGACATTCCTTTGAGCGACGACTCACGATGAAGTGGGACTACGCTCTCGAGGTTACCAATGAGGGGGGATGGAAAAGTGTCTACATGTTTGAGGCGAATCCGCACGTCCCCATAGACAGTTTCGGCGGTGATTCCCTCATCGATACCGATCTCTCCTCGGGAGATTGGGCGGGGAGCGAGCTTAACACCAGTTCAATATTTCGCAATCCCGACGGAACGTTCACCGAGCGGACAAAAGAGGGCATCGAGTACACCTACGCCGGTTATTGGGCGCGTTGGAAAGACAATGATGCTATAGCCGGGCGTCTTTTATCGATTGTGGATCGAACCGGACACGGGTTGTCATTCTCGTATGATGGCGATGGCCGTATTACGCGAATCCAGGATGCTGTCGGCAGAAATTACACTTTTGAATACGTGGAAGACAAACTTGGGCGTATAGTCGCGCCTTTGGGCATGGACGTGCGCTACTTCTATGACGGGCAGGGGCGGCTTCAACGGGTGGTCGGTTTGAAAGACGAGGTGAGGGAGTACTACTACGATCAGGAGGGAAGAGTCGACCGACTGGTGAGTCCCTTGGGCCAAGTATACCAATATACATACGATCCAGAGGATCGTATGGCGGCAGTGCATGTCGGCGGCCGCGAGTACAACCGGTTTACCTACGATTTTGGGCCTGATCAGCGGAGGACTGTATTCACGGATCCCCGGGGAACCAACTGGGAGTATGTCTACGACGAACTGGGGCGTTTGAAGTCGAAAGGAATCGTTGGACGGCCACCGGTACGGTACGAGTACACCGACCCGGGCAATCGCTACAACCGTACCGCGGTGATCGATGAGACTGGTCGCCGATGGACCTTTGTGTACGATGAGAGAAAGAACGTAGTGCGCTCCACCGGCCCCGACCAGGTCAGCCGGCGATATGTGTGGGGTGAGGAGTTCAATCAGCTGCGGCGCGTCGAGATCGACGGGATATCCGGTGCGTGGGTCTACACCTATGACGAGCGAGGAAATCTCATCGCGTCCGCCGACCCGGCCGGACGTACCCAACACTATTCCGGTCACGGTCCGTTGGGGCTGCCACAGAGTGTCACCAATGGAGCAGGCGAAACGACCGCCCTGGGGTACGACCAGTGGAGAAATCTATCGGTCATAGACAGCCCCGCCGCGGGCACGACGGAAATGACCTATGACGCCGCCGGGCGGTTGACCGCGGTGAAGCCGACGGGAGAGCGGACAACCACCTACGACTGGTCTCCTGACAGCAGACAAGTGGTCGTCACCGACAGCGCCGGGAATACCCATCTTTACCGCTGGGACGCGGCGGGTAACCTGGTCTACTACGACCAGCCGGGTGACGGTGCCCACTTGTGGAGCTACAACCCCCTGGGGCAGTTGGAGTACTACACCGACGCGACGGGGGCGCAGTACCAGTGGACGGTCAATCTAGCCGGAGAGGTGACCGCCTATAATCCGCCGGAGGCGGGTGTGTGGGAGTATACCTACCACCCCAACGGACAGATCCGCACCGAGACCATACCCGGACGAGGGAGCCGGGAGTATGTCTATGATCCGGCGGGGAGGATTGAACGCGTCGCGGGACCGGAGGGCGCCACGAGCTACCACTACGACAGCGCCGGCAGGCTGGAACGGGTAGAGGAGCCGGGAGGCATCGTCTCCAAGTATCTCGAATACGACCCCCGTGGATTTGTTCGTCGCATGGCAGGCCCGGAGAATCGCGTGTTCCAGTGGAACTACAACGGCTCGGGCCTCTTGGAAAACATGGTCGACGCGGAGCGGCAGGTGGAGTTTGTCTATGACGGGGCCGGCCGGGTGCGGGAGAAACGTGATTCGGTGGCGGGCACGGTGGTCTACCGCCGGAACGCCCGGGGGCTTCTGGAATCGGTGGTGTATCCCGACGAGACGGTGAACTTTGCCTACGACGCGGCGGGGCGTCTTACCGTGGCGGACGATCCGGACATGCGAGAGCTTTTTGCCTACAACGAGGCGGGGCGTCTCTCGGCGGTTACCTATGAGGATATCGGGAAAAGGATCCACTACGGTTACGATGAACTCGGCAGCATAGCGACGATGACGAACCCTGAGGGAGAGGTGGTCACCTACGAGCGCGACCCGGCGGGACGGACCAGACAGTTCAGCGCACCCCACGGGATCGGCGCCGTCCTGGACTGGGATGATCGCGGTCGCCTCTCACGGCTGGCTTACGCCAACGGGACGGGCGCGCAGTCTGCCTATGACCCCGACAATCTTCTCAAACGCTATAGCTGGAACGGACCGACCGGAACCCTTCTGAACCGGAGCTTTGCCTACTACCCGGACCAGCGACTCAAGGAGATGCAGGAGGCGCAGTACCGCTGGAGCTACCGCTACGACATCGCGGGACGGCTTGATGAAGCGTCATACCCAAGTGAGCTTACGGCAAACATCAGATCGTGGCAGGACGGTCAGTTTCCGCCGGGACACGCCGTGGGATATGGTGCCATCTACAGCGGTGTTCCTGAAACGACGCATCCCGGACAGGGGGGAGCGGGTGAACAGGGACCGCCCGGTCTCGGGGATCCCGGCGGCGAAGCGTGGGACAGCGAGGTTGTCTTCCCGCCGCTGGTGGAACACGAGACCTGGGACTACGACGATGCGGCCAACATCAAACGCCGCACCCGCGACGGCTCATGGGAGCAGTTTACCTACGACGGCCTCAACCGCCTGGTGGAAGCGGGGTCCATCGGCTACAAGTACACCCGCGCCGGGGAGGTCCGGGAGAAGCGCTCCCCCGCCGGCACGACCACCTTGAGCTGGAACAGCCGGGGAGAGCTGGTTGAAGCGCGCACGGCAGACGGCGTTACCGTACATTACGGCTATGACGCCTTTGGGAGGCTCGTTTCCCGGGTGGAAACCACCGATGAGCGCACAAACC
>JBAYPC010000334.1:0-3578 GCA_041677905.1 Alkalispirochaeta sp.
GGGGGTGTCAGGTAGAGGTCACCTTCAGCGGCGGCAAAAAATCGGTCGGGTTTGAAGAAGTACCGTACGCCGATTCCGCCGCCGGCCAGGCGTGCAAGAGAGGTGTGCAGCTGCGTCTCCAGACGACGATGGGGGACCGGTTGTGGAAGTTTGGCCTTCCCGGCGGCGACGGCAGCCGCTGCGGCCGCATCGACGGTGAAGGGGGCATCGTAGGCGTGTTTCCGGGAGACGTGCCCGGGAACCTCGGCGTCCTGGGCTATCAGGATGGTGTCACCGGCCGTACCGATTGGAGCGTCGGGTTGTACGACCACGGTGTCTCCGGATGAGTCCGGGTGGGGGATAGCAACCGGCGGGGCGAGCGGGATTGGAGCAGCCTCAGCTACGCTGCCGGGGGCGCGGTAGTACTGTGCAATTCCGGAGGAGACGCGGTCGACCAGTGTGTCTATGGAGGCGTAGAGGGTGAGGTTTGCCGGCGCTCGGTCGGTAACGGTTGTCACAACGGTACCGTAGCGCCGGTCGATGACCGAAATTGCCAGGTGGAGCCGGGGCAGAGCTTCCAGAACGGTGAGTTCCCACAAAAGCGGGACCGTATCGCCGGTTCCCGAGTCGGTTGTTGCGTTTTCTTGTACAAACCCGCGGCGATTGAGAACGAGCTCCACAGATTCCGCCACAACCCGCTCGTACCCCTCGGAGGTGGATGCAACGGTGTAGGAGAACTCTTCCGGATTGTCCAGGACCGCGAGGGGTTCCTGCCCAGTCTGTCCAAATGTTGCGCCGGTGACAAGCAGGAGGATCACGGGGATGAACAACACTGAATAGCCGGGGGTAGTGCGGATCATTTTGACGTCATGACCTCCACTCCGTCCCAGTCTTCAGGAGGCGGTGAGCTCTGAAACCTGCGGGTACGGTCAACCAACAGCGAGGCCAGGTGGTCGTCAGGAAAGAGTCGGAGAACCGATTCGAAACCCTCTGCGGCCGCCGTAAAATCACGGTTGTAGTAGGCGGTCATCGCCTCGTTGTGTCTGGTCCAGGCCCGTTGGGTCACACTGTCCAGTTTGCGGCGGACGGTGTATATACGGACTCCCTGTTTTTTCCCTTTTACCGCCACTGTATCAACGATTCGCCAGGGAAGCTTCTCCTGGACGGCGGGCAGGAGGCTCTCTGCAATGATCAGCTCCTGTTGGTACTGTTTAGTGAGGCCTTCCAGCCGGCTGGCAAGGTTGACCATGTCGCCGATGACGGTGTAGTCCATCTTTTTTTCGGTACCGATGTTCCCGACGGTTACCTCGCCGTAGTTGATACCGATACCGACTTTAAACTCCGGTTTGCCCAGTTCATGCTGCCTTTTGTTAAAATCGACCAGCGATTCCACCATCTCGATTCCCGCCATGACCGCCTGAAAGGGGTCGTCGTGACGGTGAACCGGTGCACCGAAGAAGGCCATGATTGCATCACCGATGTACTTGTCGATGATACCGTTGCGGTTCATGATGACATCGACCATGACCGAAAAGTAGCGGTTGAGGCTGTTGACCAGATCATCGGGCCGCATGGATTCACTGATCGACGTGAATGACCGGATATCGCTGAAAAGAACCGCCAGCTCCCGGTTTTCACCGACCAGCATGGACTCGGGGTTCTGAAAAAACCGGTCGATCAGCTCCTGGGGCACGTATTTCTGGAAGATATTTCTGATCTTGGTCTCTTTCTTCTGGGCAAGGACCGCCTGAAAGGCGTAGTTCTTGATCTGTTTGTACGCCTTGTCCAGCTCTCCGATCATGATGTTGAACGTATGGGCCAGTTCACCCGTTTCATCCCGGTACTGAATGGGAACGCGCTCGGTGAGGTCGCTGGACTGGATAATCCGGCGCATGGAACCGGCGATGGTGGCGATGGGGCGGGTCAACTGTGAGGAGAAGTACAGAAGCAGAGAGAGGGAGACCACAAGGGCGATGACCAGGATGATGGCGCTTTCCCGAATGATCCGGTCGATATCGCGATAAAAGACGTCCCGCTGTTCACTGACGAGAAAAAACCAGTCAAAAGGGGCAAAGTAAAACCCCTTTGCCACCCACTGATCACCGGCAAGGTCCAGGTCGAGAAGGGTGGAATCTCTGTTGGTATGGATGGTCGAGAGCTGTTGCCGATCGGCAGGGGTCAGGGTGATCGGGCGGGTGCGGCTGGTTATCGTGCCGGTTTGATCAAAGGCGATGACCAGTTCTGTGTCGGTCCGCAGAAGGGACTCTGCAAAGGACTGGATACCGTTTTGGGTGGCTGAGACCATGTCGGGCCGGTCGGTAAAACCGTTGTCCACTAAGAGGCGCCACTGGCTTTCGGCGTGTTTCTGAAGCTCCCCGGCTTTGAAGTCGAGAAACTCCTGGGTGACCCGGGTAATACCTGTGGTCGATGAGAACACCGCCGATACCCCGGTGAGCACGATAGTTACCAATAGTAATGGCAAGACAACTGTCACAATCTTCCACCGTACCCGCATGACCACCCTCCGTTGTTATTCAATAATGTACAAATCTTGTCAGATTGCAAACGGTATAACAAGAATTTCCCGACCATTTTTACCAAGAACCCGACAAAATTGCTACGAATATACTGGTTTTTACCTTAGTAAAATACTATGGTAATATTGAGGAGTACGTTCATGGGGAAAATCGGCCGGGTTGCAGGTGTGGTGGTTCTTCTGGCTCTTGTTGTTGTCGGGTGTCCGGCACCGGTGTCTCTGACGGATGATGCCGTGCGGAACTACGATACCGAACCGCCGCTAAAACCTACCGGTGGTGGTGTGCTTCTCAGTGATGACTACGATACAACCCCTCAGTGGAACTGGACCGGCGCAGGCGGTGGTTCGGGGTACTTCAGGGTGCGGGTAAACGGGGCGAGCTGGCAAGAAGGAGTTACCTCGCCGTGGCCAAACCCTACAGTTGACTATTATCCCGGCGTATATGTGTTTGAAGTACAGGAACGGGACGCTGCCGGGAACTGGTCTGAGGTGTTGTCTGTGACGACGACGATAAAGGTCCGGGAACCAACATTTACTGCGGCCGTTTACGGGAGTATTCAAAACCGACAGCCGAATTTCGGGTGGGCAGGCTATACACCGCTTCAACACGGTTCCTCCAGAAGGTTTGCCTATAAACTGGAACAAAAAAACGGGAATGGCTGGGTCGTTGTTGACGGCCAGAGTAGTAACGATACCGGCCTGACTACCTATACAATCACTTCACCCTTGCCGGACGGACAATATCGTTTCGGTGTTGCAGAGTGGAACGACGGTGGAGCTCGGTCAGACTTTGCGTATGCGAACTTTCGGGTGGATTTTTTGTACACTCCCGGGATCGTACAGACCTCGATGCCACCTTTTATCGCAGAAGGAGGTTCCGGCAGCTCCTACAGTGTTGTTTTAGGCAGCCCGCCGATCGCTCCAGTTACGATTACTCCGGTATCGTCGACCATGCAGGTTGATTTTACACCACACCAATTGACGTTTACCGACCTGAACTGGAACACATCGCAGGTAATAACGGTACGCGCGATTGACGACGCCGTTGTAGAAGGTCAGCACA
>JBAYPC010000335.1:0-3578 GCA_041677905.1 Alkalispirochaeta sp.
CTCCACATCTCATCGATGAAGGCGCGTATATTCACCCGATCCACCGGTGTTTCGGCTATCTTCTCAATGATACCGGCAGCGACTTCCAAGGCGCGTTGCTTCACCGTTTGTTTCGTTGACCGCACGGTTGAATACCGCTTTTTGCCCGTTTCATCGATAACGCCGATATACCAGACAAGCCCTTTCTTACTGGTACGCGGCATAAGATCGTAGTGGATCCCGTTGTGAACGTGGCGTGTCTGCATTGCTTTATTACGCGCCATGTTGTGTTCCATCCTCAGATTGTACCATAGGCCACGCTTCATTGAGGTTATCCCATTCACCGAGATAATCCGCCAGCCGTTCCGCCCATTCCCGGAGATCCCCGCCGTTGTCGGCAATCTCCTTTAGTGCCTGGAATCCGTCAAACATGTGTCCGAAACGTTCCATGTAACCCCCTTACTGCGGGAGTTGCTACTAATCTGCTACTAATTCGCATTTTTTAGCGCATGAAAGTAATTCGTCGCCGGTGTAGTAAATCGCAAATACTGACAGCATAACGATTTACAAGCAACAAAAAACCCGGTGAATCGTAGAAATCCACCGGGTTTAATAGCCCCTAGGGGAATCGAACCCCTGTTTTGAGAATGAGAATCTCACGTCCTGGGCCACTAGACGAAGGGGCCGTTGGAGCTTCCCGGGGAGGACTTGAACCCCCACAAACAGATCCAGAATCTGTGGTGCTACCATTACACTACCGGGAAATGTTGATCGACGGCCACTATACCGGCGGGCGAAATCTCTGTCAAGCATCGAGGATGCGTTGGGTGCGCCGGGCCGTTATTCGGTGGCGTACTCCTGGAGGTACCGAACGGAGCGGCCTTTCAGTTTTTCCGTGAAATTAAGGAACGGGAGGGCAACGACGGCGAATATGCCGGCGACTATTCCTCCTGCGTCTTCTATCAGTTTACAAGCGGCTTCGGTGGTTCCTCCGGTTGCAATCAGGTCGTCTATCACCAGAATGCGGCCGCCGGGGGGTACGTCGTCGCGGTGCACTTCAATGCGATCGGTACCGTACTCCAGTTCAAACTCGCGGCTGAAGACTCGGCCGGGAAGTTTGCCGCTCTTTCGCAGAAGGATCAGGGGCAGGCCCTGCCGCAGGGCGAAGGGTGCGGCCAGGAGAAAACCGCGGGCCTCAATGGCCGCTACGGCGTCCAGGTCTTCTGCTTCGTATATCTGTTCCATACGGTCGACGGTGTGCGCAAAGGCGTGTGGGGACGCCAGGAGGCTGGTCAGGTCGTAAAACAAAATGCCCGGCTTGGGAAAGTTGGGTACTTTCCGTACGGCGTTGTCGATAATCCGGTCCTGTCTCATTTGGCAGAGTATCCGTTGGATTTTCCGGGAGGTCAAGGACCGGCGTGGCGCTACGTTGCTCTGTGGGGCGCTCCGTGGGGCGCTGCGTCGTGCGTTGCGTGGGGCGCTGCGTGGCCGCGAAACTCGGGTACCCGGGCGTTGACTCCGACATCCCAGGGCGAGCGAACACCTTTTTTGAGCAACTGATACCCTAACCCGGCAACCATAGCGCCGTTGTCGACACAGAGTTCCGGCGGCGGAACTACCACCCGAACCCCCCGCTCTTCCGCCAGCGCCTTCAACCGCCGACGCAGCTCACTGTTAGACGCGACGCCGCCGCCGGCCACTACACGCTGTATACCCGTATCCTCCACCGCGTTGGCCACCCGCTCCACAACCATGCCGATGGCGCTATCCTGAAACGCCGCAGCCAGGTTTTCTTTTGTTCGGGGATAGTCGGGGTTCCAGAAACGGTCCAGCTGGTGAACTACGGCGGTCTTAAGGCCGGAATAGGAGAGATCGTACCGTTCATTTGCCCGGTGCAGCCGGGGCCGGGGAAAGGAGCACGCCCGAGGGTCTCCCTGGGCCGCCAGGCGGTCAATGGCCGGTCCGCCGGGGTATCCCGTTCCGATAAAGGCGCTCACCTTGTCATAGGCCTCGCCGCAGGCGTCGTCAATAGTAGTGCCCAGCACCTCAAGAACGTCGGGTCCCCGGCTGATACCGATCATCGTATGGCCGCCGGAAACGAGCAAGACGATATAGGGATAGGGATCGCCCGTCAGGGCATCCCCCACGGCTACTCCACCGGTCACGGCACCTGCTCCGGCTCCGGCTCCGGCTCCTGCACCTGCTCCGTCCAGAAAGGCCGCATAGGCGTGGGCGTGCATGTGGTCCACCGCAACAAAGGGGAGGTTCCGACCCCAGGCGTACGCTTTGGCAAAAGAAACACCAACCGCCAGGGACCCGCTCAGACCGGGACGGTTACTGACCGCCACCCCATCCGGCACTTCACCACCGGCGGCTTCAATGGCCGCCGTCACCACCGGTAAAATCTGCTCCACGTGCGCTCGGGACGCAACTTCCGGCACCACCCCGTGGTACTTCGCGTGTATTTCCGTTTGTGAGGCTATGATAAGAGATTCTATGACCCGTCCGTCCCGGACTACCGCAGCGGACGTCTCATCACAAGAGCTTTCAATTCCCAGGACCCTCATGGGCTATACGTTCTTCCTCTCCGGCAAAAAGGTCAACAAGATCACTGATCGGACCAAATTCAAAACCTGCCGCCGTAATTTCATCGTATCGGGACACAAGAACTCGGGCAAGTTCCAATGACGTCACATGACCAATCATAACGACAAAACCCTTTTTCCGGGCCATGTCTAACGCCACGTCCAGTTGGCCGGAGATCGCACTCTCCGTGCGGATATTATCCAGAAAAACGTCTCTTCTCAGCCCCGGCAAACCCGCCTCCATGGCTACACTGTCGGCAACGCTGCCGGCGGTGGTACGGCTGTCCAGGAAGAAGAGCTTTCGGTTTGCCGCCACAGCGACGACTGCAGCCATAGCGCGCCGGTCTTCGGTCACCTTGCTGCCCATGTGGTTGTTCATACCAACCGCTTCCGGAAGCTGAGCAAGATTTCGGCGGACCGTCCGTTTGATCTGGTAGTCAGGCTGGGATGTGTAGACCGCTCCCGGTCCGGGGTCATTTCCGGCCAACGCCTCCATCGGCTGGTGAAGCATCAGTTCGTGTCCCAGGGCAACGGCCATCCGGGCCACCTCGGAGCTGTAGTCCAGGTTCGGCAGTACCGCTACGGTGAAGACACCGGGAAAATCCGTAAACCACCGCAGCTGATCAACCGAGTGCCCGCCGTCATCCAGAATGAGATAGAGGTGTGGCCCGGCACCGCCGTTCCGGTAGCCCTCGTCGCCTTCGTGGGCCTCGCCCCCGGCGCTCTCGCCGGCCCGGTGCCCCTCGTAGGTCTCATTCCCGCCGCTCTCGTGGACCTCGCGTGGCTCGCGTGGCTCGCGTGGCTCACGGGGTTCGCGTGGCTCACGTGGCTCACGTGGCTCACGGGGCTCACGGGGCTCGCCCCCGGCGGTTCGTTGTTCATCCGTCGGTCTGTCGGCGTCCAGCGGCCCGCCCGCCGAAACGGCGACACCACCAAGACTGTCCGTTTCAAAATCAGGATAGATGAGAAAGGCAATACCCGACGCGGCGGTCACCATCAACAGAGAAAGAAGAA
>JBAYPC010000336.1:0-3562 GCA_041677905.1 Alkalispirochaeta sp.
GACTCACCGCCGACGCATCAGCCCTTCCTGACGATCTCAGGACCAACGATCCCCAGACCGGCAATCCCCAACCCCTCCGCGCCAAGGCAGACGCAATCGATACCGCCCTCACTCAACTCTCCCGGGACCTGAAACGCGCCCGGCACGAGCAGGATGAGGCGCGAACCCGGGAAACCCGCCTCCTTTCAACCCTGGAAGAACGAAAACAGAGCGCCCAACGGGCCACAGAAGAAACAGCCCGGGCCGAGACCGCCCTGTCAGAAGCACTCGCCGCCGTGCCCGCCCCAATCGCCCCGGAAAACCTGCCCGCCCTGATTCAGGAAACCCAGGAACTTCCGGACATCACCAAAACCATCCTTCACCACGACCAGGCCCGGACCGTAGTTGAAAGCCGGGCCCGGCAACTGGCCCAGCGCGCCCGAGACGCCACCCCGCCGGACCTGGACGAACCCGTTCACACCGCCCTCACCCGCGCCGAGACGACCGTCGCCGAAATCCAGGAAGAACTGCACCAACTGGACCACCGCACCGGCTCGCTCCAGCGCGAAACCGACGAAATCACCCGGCAGACCACCCGCCGAACCGAACTGCAGACCCGCCAGACCCACCTCAGCGGTCGCATCGAGAACCTCAACACCCTGGTAAAACTCTTCCAGGGCAGCAAGTTTGTCAGCTACGTCGCATCCGTCTTTCTGGAGCAACTCGTTGCCCTGGCCAACGATCGTTTTCGTCGATTGACCAGAAATAGACTTGAACTTGCGTTACGCGGAGATCATGACTTTGAAGTTGTGGACTACCTGAACGGCGGGCGCCGCAGAAGCGTAAAAACCCTCTCCGGCGGCCAGACCTTCCAGGCCGCCCTCTGCCTCGCCCTGGCCCTGGTCGACAGCATAGACCACCGCGCAGGGACCGACATGCCCGGATTTTTCTTCCTCGACGAAGGCTTCGGCTCCCTTGATGAAGAGTCCCTCCGGGACGTCTTCGCCACCCTGACGGACCTGCGCCGGGAAAACCGCATCGTCGGCGTGATTTCCCACGTAGAGTCCATGCAGGAAGAGATGGAAACCTACCTCCGCATTTCCATCGACCAGGAAGAAGGGTCGGTTATCTCAACCGGTGTCGCCGACCCCACCGACCCCACCGGCGCCCACATTACGTAGCACAAATCGCAAAAAATGCGCTAAGATGAAGACAACCAACCGCAAGGAGGACCCTCATGGCACGGATGTTCAACTTCAACGCAGGGCCGGCCACACTACCGCTTCCAGTTCTGGAGACGGCGCAAAAAGAACTGGTGGACTACCGGGGTTCCGGACTGTCCCTCATTGAAACCAGCCATCGAAGTAAAACGTACGGTGCCGTCCACACTGAAGCAGCCACCCTGTTTCGGGACATCCTCGGCGTGCCCCAGGAGTACTCGATCCTCTTCCTCGGCGGCGGGGCAACCATGCAGTTCGGCATGATTCCCCTCAACCTCATGACCACCGGTACCTGTGATCTGGTCTTAAGTGGGGCCTGGGCAAAAAAGGCCCTCGACGACGCCGGAAAAGTTGGAAAAGTCAACGTCGTGTACGACGGTGGGGCCGACAATTTTACCAGCCTTCCCACGGCGTCGGAAGTGACCTCCTCCCCCGGCAGCAGCTACCTCCACATCACATCCAACGAGACGATCGGCGGCGTCCAGTGGAAAGAGTTTCCCACCACCGCAGCACCCCTGATCGCAGACATGTCGAGCGACATTCTCAGCCGTCCCGTACCGGTGGAACGGTTCGGCCTCATCTACGCCGGAGCGCAGAAAAACCTCGGCCCCGCGGGAGTCACCATTGTAATCATCAGCAATGACCTCCTCGACAGGAGTCCTGCTGAACTCCCCGCGTATCTTCGCTATCCCACCCACGCCGATTCCGATTCACTGTACAACACCCCCCCGGTGTTCCCCATCTATATCGTTACACTGGTACTGCAGTGGATCATAGAGCAGGGCGGCCTGAAAGGCATTGCCGAACGAAACAGACGGAAAGCCGCCGCACTCTACCAGGCAATCGACGAGTCCGACGGGTTCTATCGCTGCCCCGTCGATCCAAAGTACCGCTCCGACATGAACATCGTGTTTCGGCTTCCCGATGGAAAGCAGGAAACGGCATTTATCGAAAAAGCAGCCGAAGAAAACATGATAGGCCTCAAGGGGCACCGCAGCGTCGGCGGAATCCGGGCGTCACTGTACAACGCCATGCCCGAAGCGGGCGTTGAGGCGTTGATTTCCTTCATGAAACGGTTCCGCTCCTAAATGGCGACCCCAGGCATCAGCCACAACACCGGCGGCGACTCCCGCCGCAACGCCCTGATCAGCCTGGGACTGCGCAGCATCACCGCCGGGATTTTCCTCCTGGCGGCATTTCTCCTCCTAAACCGGTTTTTGACCGTCCAGTCCTGGCCGACAGCACGGGGCGTCGTCGAATTCCTCACCATTGAGACCGTAGGTGATCCCGAAGACAGCCGCTCCCCGGGGCAACAGGCTCGCCCCAAGGTGACCTATCGGTACACCGTCGACAACCAGGAGTATACCGGCAGCACCATGTCCGCCTTTCCCTGGGTGTACCGCAACGATGACCGGGTTGTGACCTACCTGGAACAGCACCGCATCAGCCTGCACGAAACCGTTCCGGTGCACTACAATCCAAAAGACCCGTCGGAATCCATCCTGGTCCCCGACATCCCCTGGAACCGCCTGGAAGTCATCCTCGCCGTCGTTTTTCTCGTCCTTCTTCCGGTGACCATCGTTGTGACCTCCTTTGTCGATTTTCTCCGTGGAGGCGTAACCCGGAAAGACGACCACAGCCGCGGCCGTTTTTGGTAAATTACCGATATTCCTTGCTCATCCGCCGTTCATTACCTATGATTAAGGCGTGAGCACCCCACAAATTGGCGTACATTTGGCAGATCACTCTTTTTTCCCGATCTTTACGACCGAAACGCCCGGTCGGAAACGAGTTGTCCTTTCCACCGCCCGCACAGACCAGGAATGCGTGGATATCGTACTGTACCGCCGGGACCCCGGATTTGTAGAAGGCGAAGAACGCCTTGGAAACGTCCTGCTCTGTGACCTCGCCCCGGGCACCCCCGATGAATCCGATATCGAACTCGTCCTGGACCTCCACGCCGACGGGCGCATCGAGGCCACCGCCCTGGACCGCCGCTCCGGGAACAGCCGGACTGTCGCCATTGACCGAAAGGACGCCGTACCCGAGGCCTCCATGCCTGAGACCGCGGAAGACGACCAGTTCACCGCCGGCACCGTCGAAATGCTCTACGACGACGAAGAGCTCCCCGCAGAACCCCACCGTTCCAGTGCAGGCAAAACACTCGGATGGCTGCTGTTTTTACTCCTTCTTCTGGCAGGCCTGCTCTTGTGGTGGTACCTGTCCCGCCCCGCCACAGTCGCCCCCGGCGCCCCAGCCCCAGCTCCCGCCACCATCGCCCCCCGCCCCCCCAACCCCCCCCCCAACCCCCCCCGCGCCCCCACCCCCACAGTAGCCCCCCACCTCCAACCCGCCGCACCCAC